>DATHAU010000119.1:0-4930 GCA_035296545.1 Microvirga sp. | reverse complement strand
CTGGATGAGAGCGGCATCGGGAAAGCACGTCTCAGGGCGATGGTTCTTTCCCTGCCACTGGCCAACAGCCGTCCGCGTTGCAAAACCGACCAGACCGTCGACCTTGCCGACGTCGTAGCCCTGCACTCGCAGGCGCTCCTGCATGCTCCGGATCTCGCCTCGCTTCATCGTGGCGATCGGAGCCCAGGCGCCCGCCAGGGCGGAGCCGCCGCGCAGCCGATCCGCAAGGTGCCCGATGAACAAGGCATAGACATCGGTTTCATTGTATTGCTTGAGGACGTAGAAGTTGGCCGACACCAGGAACGCCGGTCCGAGGCGGCCAGCCGGCATCAGCAGAAAGACACCTGCGTCGCGACCATCTCCCGGCAGAGAGGCGCCGCCGATGCGGGTCAGACCGAGCCGTTCCCACTCCTGCACCGCCCTGCCCTGCCGCGGCCCCTCCAACGTGCAGGAGACGTGTGCAGGAACGCGTACTTCGCTGCCCCAGCCCCGGTCTCGGTCCCATCCGTGTTCGCGCAGATAGTTGGCGATGGATGCCAGCGTATCCGGCGCCGAGCGCCAGATGTCGCGCCGTCCGTCGCCGTCCCCGTCAACGGCATACCGGAGGAACTTCGACGGCAGGAGCTGCGGCTGGCCCATGGCCCCGGCCCAGGAGGACTGCAGCGTTTCCCCCGGCAGATGATCCTGCTCCAGGATCACGAGAGCGGCGAGAAGTTCCGGGTAGTAGAGGGCGCTCCGGCGACCCATGAAGGCCTGGGTGGCCAGAACCCTGAGAGCCCGATGCCGTGGCACGACACGGCCGAAATGCGACTCGCGGCCCCAGATTGCCACGATGATCTCCCGCGGCACGCCGGAGCGCTGCTCGATCTCGGCAAGGGGCGCCGCCCATTGCGTCAGGAGGCCGGTCCCTGTCTTGACGAGGGCCGCCAGCTGGTCTTGCGCAAAGTAGCGTCCGGGGCTCTGGAACTCCGCCTGGCGCTGGTCGTCAGGGGCCGAGGTTTGGCCGGGAGGCTGAAGCTCCGGGAGCGCCCAGTCGAGCGCGACCGAGGCCGTCGCGCGGTCGAACGTCTGACGCGAGACGCCCTGCCGTTGAGCCTCGGGCCAGACCGTCTGCCGCAGCCAGGCCTGGAACTCGGCCTCAGCGGAGTGTCGCGCCTTCAAAGGCTGCGCCCGCGCAGGCGCGAGATCCGCTGCCGTGAGGGTGCAGAGGATCATGGCTATGAGAACCGCGAACACGCGGTCTACGTAACAGGCCGGCATAGGCGTACATTAATTGAGAGCGGCTTCGCAGGGAATGCGGCTTTGCAGATCCGAGCATCCTCGCGGCGAGGCGGTGAGGATTGCAGCCAAGCTGGCGCGGGGCGCTTGGTCTTTTTCTCCCATGCCGATATGCGCCGCGACCGACTCGGCTCCCAGGCGGGCGCAGGAGACCGTCAGGCTCACCTTCCCTCTGGCCCGGTGCTTCTCGCCTCTCCCGAGGGGGCGGGATTTTCGAACGGCGCGTCGGCGGGCCCTGGCGAGAGGCGCATCCCGGCGGGAACCGAGCCCCATCACCCGCCGCTTTCCACATGAACACCCATCCGACCCCAGGTCACGGGAGAGGAGCCCAGGATCAGGATGGCGCCGTTCATGGGTGAAGCTTCCGGTTGACGGCGGCATCCGAACATAAGACGAACGATTTGACCATCCCGTCCTCAGCCCTTATCTCCCGCGATCATGAGCATCAGACCCCTCGTCATCCTTCCCGATTCCAAGCTCCGCCTGGTGTCCGAGCCCGTCAAGGACATCACGGACGAGATCCGCCGGCTGGCCGAAGACATGCTGGACACCATGTACGACGCCCCCGGCGTCGGCCTGGCGGCCATCCAGGTGGGCGTGCCGGTCCGCATGGTGACGATGGACGTGTCGAAATCCGACGACGAGCGCCAGCCCCTGGTGCTCATCAATCCCGAGATCACCTGGTCCTCGGAGGAGAAGCGCGCCTACGAGGAAGGCTGCCTGTCAATTCCCGAATACTACGAGGAGGTCGAGCGCCCGGACCGGGTGCGCTTCCGCTACACGACCCTCGGGGGCGAGACCGTCGAGCAGGACGCGGAGGGGCTGATGGCCACCTGCGTGCAGCACGAGATCGACCACCTGAACGGGGTGCTGTTCATCGACTACCTCTCCAAGCTCAAGCGCGACCGGGTGACCACCAAGTTCAAGAAGGCCGCCAGGCGCGAGGCCGGCGCATGAGCCTGCGCGTGATCTTCATGGGCACCCCCGATTTCGCGGTGCCCACCCTGTCGGAGATCGTGGGCCAGGGCCACGAGGTCGTCGCGGTCTATACCCGCCCTCCGGCCATGGCCGGACGCGGCATGGATCTGAAGCCCTCGCCGGTCCACAGGATGGCGGAGCGCTTCGGGCTTCGGGTCCTGACGCCGGGGACCCTGCGCAACGACGAGGCGGCCGAAGCCTTCCGGGGCCATGGGGCCGACGTGGCGGTGGTGGTGGCCTACGGCATGCTGCTGCCCAAACCCATTCTCGACGCGCCGGAACTCGGCTGCCTCAACCTTCATGCCTCGCTTCTGCCCCGCTGGCGCGGCGCGGCCCCGATCCAGCGGGCCGTCATGGCCGGCGACCGGGAGACGGGCGTCGCCGTCATGCGGATGGAGGAAGGGCTCGACACAGGGCCCGTCGCCATGGCGGAGCGGATCGCCATCGGGCCCGACATGAACGCGGGCGAACTGCACGACAGGCTCATGGTGCTCGGAGCCGACCTCATGGTGCGGGCGCTGGCGGCCCTCTCGCGCGGGGCCTTGAGCTTCACGCCCCAGCCCGGGGAGGGGGTGACCTACGCCCACAAGCTCAGGAACGAGGACGCCCGGATCGACTGGACCAGGCCCGCCCAGGCGGTCCACGACCATATCCGCGGCCTGTCGCCCTTCCCCGGCGCGTATTTCACCGCCGATTTCGGCAGGGGACCCGAGCGGGTGAAGGCGCTGCGCGCCGCCCCGGCATCGGGATCGGGCGAGCCCGGGACGCTCCTCGACGCCGATGCCGCCGTCGCCTGCGGCGAGGGGGCGGTTCGCCTGATCCAGGTTCAGCGCGCCGGCAAGGCTCCCCTGGCGGCGGATGAATTTCTCCGCGGGGTGAGGCTGGAGCCGGGCGCGCGCTTCGCATGAGGTCCGCCGTGAGGATCCGCCCGGAGGAGCCCCAGGATTGGCCGGAGATCCGCGCCCTCATCGAGGCCGCCTTCGGCTCAGAGGCGGAGGCCGATCTGGTGCGGCGCCTGCGCGGGGACGGAGACCTCGTCCTGTCCCTCGCGGCCGATGACGGCAGCCCCGTGGGCCACATCGCCTTTTCCCGCCTCGCCTTGCCGCAATGCCCTTCCGCGAGGGCGTGCGCCCTGGCCCCGCTGGCGGTTTCCCCGCAGCGCCAGCGGCAGGGGATCGGGTCCGCCCTGGTGCGGGAAGGCCTGACGCGCCTCGCGCAAGGGGGCATGGACCTGGTGCTCGTCCTGGGCGAGCCGGATTACTATGGCCGCTTCGGATTCACGCCGGATTTGGCGAAACGGCTCATGACCCCTTATGACGGGCCCTCTCTTCAGGCGCTCGCCCTCTCCGAGACGGGGAAGGCGGCCCGTGGCCCGGCCGCCTACGCTCGGGCCTTCGCGGAGCCGGGATAGCCATGCCCCGCTACAAGCTCGTGGTCGAATATGACGGCACGCCGTTCACCGGCTGGCAGCATCAGACGAACGGCCTCTCGGTGCAGCAGGCCGTGGAGGACGCCATCGGGCGCTTTGCCGGGAGCCCGGTTCGGGTTCACTGCGCGGGCCGCACGGATTCCGGCGTGCACGCCACCCATCAGGTCATTCATGTGGACCTGGAGAAGGACTGGCGTCCCGATACGATCCGCGACGCGGCCAATTACCATCTGAGGCCGAACCCGGTGGCGATCCTGTCCGCGCAGCGGGCGCCCGAGACCTTCCACGCCCGCCTCTCGGCCATCAAGCGGCATTACGTCTATCGCATCCTCAACCGCCGCGCGCCGCCGGCGATCGAGATCGACCGGGTCTGGCACGTGGCATGGCCCCTCGACCACGAGGCGATGCACGAAGCCGCGCAGTTCCTGGTGGGGCGGCACGACTTCACCACCTTCCGGGCCGCCGAGTGCCAGGCCAACAGCCCGATCCGCACCCTCGACCGCCTGGACGTGGAGCGGGTCGGCCACGAGATCCGCATCCACGCCTCCGCCCGCTCGTTCCTGCACCATCAGGTGCGCTCCATCGCCGGCACCCTGGAGCGGGCCGGAGCGGGGCGCTGGTCGGTGGAGGATGTGCGCGCGGCGCTGGAAGCCCGGGACCGCAGGCGCTGCGGCCCCATGGCGCCGCCGAACGGGCTTTACCTCGTGGGCGTCGACTACCCTGATTAACCCAGGAGGCCCCGCACCGCGCCGCCGATCAGGGAATTGAGCGCGATGCCGAACAGGACGATGCCGAAGGCGGACAAGCTCGACAGGCCGAGCGCCGCCTTCGTGCCGAACCATTGCAGCCGCAGGATGATCACCGCGAAGGCAAGGCTGAAGATGCTGGCGAGCGCCGGCGTGGCCCAGCCCATCAGCAGGAGCATGGCGGGCACCGACAGGGCGAGCTGGCCGATCACCGTGATCCAGTTCGTGACGATCACGAACGGCACATAGGCTCCCGTCAGCCGGAAGGCGCGCACGACCCAGATCATCGCCACCGGCAGGGCCACGAAGCTCATCACATGTCCGAGAGCGACCACGAGATCGAGCCAGATGTTGTCGAGGAGGGAATGGCCGGGCTGCGCCAGGCCGAGGCGAAGCCGCTCGAAGGCCAGGGACACGATGTAGGCCGGCAGGGTCAGCCAGATCGCCGCGAAGGAGCGCCAGAAGCCGCGCTCGCTCATGTCGAAGGACTTGAGGCCCT
>DATHAU010000118.1:0-3840 GCA_035296545.1 Microvirga sp. | reverse complement strand
CCCCTCCGCGACGGTATCGATGCCGAGGCTCTTTCCCAGGCGAAGCACGGCCTGGAGGATCGCCGTATCGTCCGGGTCCTCCGCGAGGTCGCGCACGAACGAGCGGTCGATCTTGATGATGTCCACCGGGAACTGCTTCAGATGGGCCAGCGAGGCATAGCCCGTGCCGAAATCGTCGAGGGCGATCCTGACGCCCTCCGCGCTAAGAGCGCGCAGGGCCCGTTCCACGTGCTCGGCCCCTCGCCCCACGAACACGGTTTCGGTGACTTCGAGTTCGAGATAACGGGTGGGAATGCTCATGGCCCTGAGGCGTCCGAGCACCTGATCGGCGAAATCCGCGCCCTTCAGTTCGGCGGCCGAAACATTGATGGCCACGTGGCCGAAGCGAACTCCCGCATCGAGCCACCGCCGCATGTCCGCGAGCACCTGATCGTGCATCTGCTGGCCGATTCCGATGGCCAGGCGCGGATCCTCGAAGGCCGCCTGGATCTTCGACGGGAACTCGATTCCCATCTGCCGGTTGCGCCACCGCAGCAGGGCCTCGAAGCCCGCGAGGGTGCCTGCGCCGAGATGGACCTTGGGCTGGTAATAGGGCTCGATCCGCCGCGCATCGATGGCCTCGCGGGCGTTGCTGCGCATCTGCGCCCGCTTGCGCGCTTCCATGCGCATGGCGGGCTCGAAGACCATCACCCTGCCGCGGCCGCTGGCCTTGGCGGTGTAGAGCGCGACGTCCGCCTGCTTGACGAGGTCTTCGATCCCCTCGGCATGATCGGGCCACAGGCTTGCGCCGATGCTGGCCCGGCAATGGATCACATGCCCGCTATGGGAGAACGGCTCCTTGAGGCGGTTGAGGATCGGCTCGATGAGCATCCGCAGATCGCCCTCGCTTTCAAGGTCCGGCAGGATGATGCCGAATTCATCTCCGCCGTTGCGGGCGACCGTGTCGGTGGGGCGGGCCGATGCGCCGAGCCTCGCCGCCACATTCTGCAGCAGCGCGTCTCCCGCGTCGTGGCCCAGGGTGTCGTTGACCTCCTTGAGGTGGTCCACGTCGAGCAGCACGAGGCCGACCTTCCGGCCCTGGCCGCCGCTCCGCTTGAGGGCCTCGTCCAGGCGCTCGTGGAAGAGCCTGCGGTTCGGCAGCATGGTCATGGGGTCGTGCTGGGCGCTCCAGCGCAGGCGCTCCTCGTTCTGCTTCTGAAGGGTGACGTCGTCGATGATGCCCTCCAGGAAGGCGGGGGCGCCGGAGGCGTCGTAGATGCACTGACCCCGCTCCATGACCCAGCGCGTTTCGCCCGAGCGCGTGACGATGCGGTAGGTTCTGGAGAAGGGCTGCCTCGCCTCCACGCCGGCAGCCACCGTCCTGCTCAATTGGTCGAGATCGTCCGGATGGACCACGTCGGCCCAGGCGATCCTGCCCTCCATGAAATCCCCGGCGGAGTGGCCGGTCAGGGACGCCGCGCCTTCGCTCATGAAGATGAACGCCCACGGGAGCACGGGCGAACACCGGTAGACGAGGCCCGGAAGGTTGTCGATGAGGGTGGCGAGCTGGCGTCGGCTCTCGCTCAGTTTCGCCTCCGCCTCCAGGCGCTCCGTGAGGTCCCGCGAGACGCCGATGACGCCGATGATCTCGCCGTCCCGCCGCCAGGGAACCTTCACGGTCTGGAACTTGCGGGGCTCGCCGTCCATGGGAACGATTTCCACGATGGTGACCGCCTCTCCCGAGGCGAGAACGCGCCGGTCGCCTTCCTCGAAACCCTGCGCGATCTCGGGCGCGTAGAAATTCCGGTCCGTCAGGCCCACGACGGGACCGCTCTTCTCGGTCAGTGAGCGGTTGGCGAAGACGAACCGCCCGTTCCTGTCCTTGACGAAGATCAGGTCCTGAATGCTGTCGGTGAGCACCTGCAGCAGGTTGTGGCTTTCGCGGACCTTTTCCTCCGCGGCCTTCCGGGCGCTGATGTCCTCGGCCACGGTGATGGTGGACACGACCTTGCCCGCATCGTCGCGAACGAACGAGACATTCACCGCGCACCAGACCGACGAGCCGTCGGGGCGCAGGTAGCGCTTCTCCACCTGAAACGGCTCCCCCGTCTGCAGGTGTTCCTGGAACACGGCGACGTTGGCGTCGATATCGTCGGCGTGGGTGAAGGCCTGCATCGGCAGGCCGTCCAGCTCCTCGCGGCTGCGGCCGACGATGTCGCAGAAGCGCTGATTGACCATCAGCACCTGTCGATTCAGATCCCGGTGCAGAATGCCCACCATGGTCTGCCCGAACACGGTGGCGAGCTGGCGTTCGCGGGCGCGCAGGGCTTCGGCGGCGGTGATGCGCTCGTCGATGTTGCGGAAGAAGACCGTCAGGCCGTCCTCGACCGGCGCCGCATGAACCTCGAACCAGGCCGACAAGGGCGGGTAATAGGCGTCGAAGACCTGCGTGGCGTTGTCCGCCACGGCGCGGCGGCAGCCTTCCTCGACCGCCGTTCCTCTCGTTTGCGGAAAGGCCTCCCAGATGTCCCGGCCGATCAGAGCGCTTCCGCCGGGCAGTTCCTGCGCCGCGCCGTGGTTGAGAAAGGTGATCCGCCAGTCACGGTCGAGAAACAGGACCCGGTCGCTGGTGCTTTCCAGAAAGGCTTGAAGGTAGCGCGAGAGCCCTTGGCCGCCGAAATCGCCGGGCGGCTCGCCCGGCCCTGCCGACCGGCGGAGCCGTTTGCCGAGCCAGGCCCTGCTCGAAAAGCGTTTCATCGATTTGGCAATGACATCTTCACCGCAGAAGGCAGACCGGGGAGCTGTGCAATAAAACGGGACGGATCAGGGGCAGGTCAGCCGGATTCTTATCGGAACGCATCGATAATTCAATGAGCGATTCAGCCCGGCCCCGCATCGGCGCCTCGGAGGGCCAAGGCATCGAGAAACAGGACATCAAGAAAAAAGGCCCGGCGCTGCCGCCGGGCCTTCGTCTGAACGAGAGGTTTGGGCTCAGTTGAACTTGAAGTTCAGGCCGGCGCGGACGACGCCGAACTCCGTGTCGCGGCGCAGGCCGATGCGGTCGCTCAGGGCGTAGTTGTCCTTGGTGTCGAGGTTCACGTAGAGGCCTTCCGCCTTGGCCGTGAAGCTGTCCGTGATGGCGTATTCCACGCCGCCGCCGAGAGTCCAGCCGCCGTTGGTGCTGTTGTCCCGGTGATGGCCGAGCTCCGTGTCGTAGGCCCGGTTGCCGCCCACGTCGCCATAGGCGAAGCCAATGGTGCCGAACACCAGGGCGCGGTCGAAGGTCACGCCGGCGCGGGCGCGCAGGGTGCCGAAATAGCCGTCATCCTCTCCGGCGTAATAGGTGTTGCCGTAGGAGGCCCCCTTGTTGCCGACGCCGGCATACTGGAGATCGGTTTCGGCGCCGACGAGGAACATGCCGAACTGATAGTTGTAGCCCACCTGAGCGCCGCCGACGAAGCCGTTCTTGCTGCCGCCGCCGATGCGGCCGAAGGCCGGGTCGTAGTAGCGGCTGGTGCCCGTGCTCCAGCCGAAGCCCGCGTTCACGCCCGCATAGAAGCCGGTCCAGGTGAACATCGGAACCGCGTTGTACATGGGAGCCGGGTCGCGCCGGTACGGGAGGTCGGCTGCGTGAGCGGTCGATGCGGCGATGACGAGAGCTGCGGTTCCGGCGAGCAGTCCGAGCAGGGATGTACGCATCACGAGAGTCCATGTTGAGAGGCAAATAGGATCGGGCATTGGCTGCCCACAGCCGAAGTCATAGGAGGAAACGGAAGAACGTTGCAAACGCTTGCTGGAAACATGCTTGACGATTGATGAACGTTCGCTTTCCACCAACCGTGAGATGGCCGGTGAGGCCCG
>DATHAU010000117.1:0-7303 GCA_035296545.1 Microvirga sp. | reverse complement strand
GGGCTGGTGGAGATGGGCGTGAACTATCCCCTCGGCAGCGCCAACGGCGTCATCGTCAAGGCCCCGGGCGAGCCCACAATCTACCACATGGGCGACACGGACATCTTCGGCGACATGGCCCTCATCGCCGAGATCCACAAGCCCGACGTGGTCATCGCGCCCATCGGCGACCGCTTCACCATGGGCCCGGAGGTCGCCGCCATGGCGATCCGGCGCTACTTCACCGGTCTCAAGGCCGTGATCCCGTGCCATTACGCCTCCTTCCCTCCGCTCGTGCCGGACGCGGACCGGTTCGTGGCCGCCATGGACGGGGCGGGCGTCCAGGTGGTGGTGCCGCACAAGACGGTCGGGGTGCGCATCTGACCTGATGGAACGGTGTGGTCCCTGCGAGTGAAGCGGAAGGGGATCGCCTGCAGGGGCGGCGTCCTGATCCGCCTTGCCGCCGCACATCCGACATTGCGGCCCCCGGCGGGCGGGTGTTATAGCCCGGCCAGCACGCAGCCAAAGGGTTAAGCCATTCATGTCGGTCGATGAGAAAACGGTCCGCCGCATCGCGCGTCTGGCGCGCATCGCGGTGACGGACGAGGAGGTGCCGCACCTCCAGGGCGAACTCAACGCGATCCTCTCCTTCGTCGAGCAACTCAACGAGGTGAACGTGGAGGGCGTGGAGCCCATGACCTCCGTCACCCCCATGACCATGAAGAAGCGCCAGGACGGCGTGACCGACGGTTTCTATGCGGACAAGATCGTCCGGAACGCTCCCGCCACGGAAGAAGGCTTCTTCCTGGTGCCCAAGGTGGTGGAATAGGGCGGCCGCCTTATTCGACCATCCCCGGGCAAGCGAAGCGCGACCCGGGGATCTCCTGAAGAACAGAGCGCCATGCCGGCGTCCATGAAGAGATCCTGATCCCGTGACCGAACTGACCCATCTCACCATCGCCGAGGCCCGCGACGGCCTGAAGGCCAAGGCCTTCTCCGCCACCGAGCTCGCCCAGGCCCATGTGGACGCCGTCGGAAGGGCGAGGGCGCTCAACGCCTTCGTGCTTGAGACCCCCGACAAGGCGCTTGCCATGGCGGGGGTCTCCGACGAGAGGCTCGCCAGGGGCGAGGCCCGCCCGCTGGAAGGCATCCCGCTCGGGGTCAAGGACCTGTTCTGCACCGAGGGCACGGTGTCGACCGCGGGCTCGAAGATCCTGGGCAACTTCAACCCTCCCTACGAATCCACCGTCACCCGCAACCTGTGGAACGACGGCGCGGTGATGCTCGGCAAGCTCAACATGGACGAGTTCGCCATGGGCTCGTCCAACGAGACCAGCGCCTTCGGGCCGGTGGTGTCGCCCTGGCGGCGGGAGGGCTCGAACGTGAGCGCCGGGGCGTCCGGCGCCATCGAGGGCACCCATCTCGTTCCCGGCGGCTCCTCCGGCGGTTCGGCGGCGGCGGTGGCGGCCCGCCTGTGCCTCGCCGCGACGGCCACGGACACGGGCGGCTCCATCCGCCAGCCCGCCGCCTTCACGGGCACGGTGGGCATCAAGCCCACCTACGGGCGCTGCTCGCGCTGGGGCACCGTGGCCTTCGCGTCGTCCCTCGATCAGGCAGGCCCCATCGCCCGCACGGTGCGGGACGCGGCCATCATGCTCCGCTCCATGTCGGGGCATGACCCCCGGGACACCACCTCGGTGGATGTGCCGGTGCCGGATTTCGAGGCGGCGGTCTCGCGAGGCGTGAAGGGGCTCAAGATCGGCATTCCCAAGGAATACCGGGTCGACGGCATGTCGCCCGAGATCGAGGCCCTGTGGCGGCAGGGCATCGAATGGCTCCGGGACGCCGGGGCCGAGATGGTGGACGTGTCGCTGCCCCACACCAAGTATGCGCTGCCCGCCTATTACATCGTCGCCCCGGCGGAGGCCTCCTCGAACCTCGCCCGCTATGACGGCGTCCGCTACGGCCTTCGCGTTCCGGGGCGGGACATCGGCGCCCTCTACGAGAACACCCGCGCGGCAGGCTTCGGCCGCGAGGTGAAGCGCCGCATCATGATCGGCACCTATGTGCTCTCGGCGGGCTATTACGACGCCTATTACGTGCGCGCGCAGAAGATCCGCACCCTGATCAAGCAGGATTTCGAGAAGGTCTACGCGGAAGGGGTTCACGCCATCCTCACCCCCGCCACCCCCACGGCCGCCTTCGGCATCGGCGAGAAGGGCTCGGGCGATCCGGTGGAGATGTATCTCAACGACATCTTCACGGTGACCGTGAACATGGCCGGGCTTCCGGCCATCGCGGTTCCGGCCGGGCTCGACCCCCAGGGGCTGCCGCTCGGCCTCCAGCTCATCGGCCGCGCCTTCGACGAGGAGACCCTCTTCGCCGCCGGCCAGGCGATCGAGGATGCGGCGGGCCGCATTGCGCTGCCCCAGCCCTGGTGGGCCTGAAAGTGCAACCCACCGTTCCCGTCGTCGCCCTCTGGGACTGGCTGCCTGCGGCGTTCGACCCGGTCCTGATCCTGGTGGCGGTCTGGCTCGGCTGGCGGGCCGACCAGTTCGGCAAGATCCTGATCGCGGCCATCGCCGCCCTCGGGATCTCGATCCTGGTCTCCTGGGGCATCAGCAGCATCGGCATCCCGTGGGTTGCGCCGGTGCGGGCGGACGCCCTGACCCTGTTCCCGGTCCGGTTCGTGGCCGCCCTGCTCTGGGCCGGCGGGGCCTACGCCGCCCGGCGCGTCGCCAAGCGCTAGGCCGAGGGTACGCCCGCGCCGCCTAGGCGATCTCGATTCCGAAGGCCGCCTGGAGGCCGCGCCGACCCTCCGCCGTGACCGCGACGGCGCGGCTGTCCCTGATCCGCTCGACCCAGCCCAGTTCGAAGGCGCGGTTGCACAAAGCCGCGCCGAGCCTGCCCGCCAGGTGAGGGCGGCGCTCGCTCCAGTCGAGGCAGGTCCGGCAGATGGCGCGCTTGCCCTCCCGGCCCGCGTCGAGATCGATCCCTACCGTGCAGAGGAACCGGTGCCCCTCGTCCGTCAGCACCCCGGCGCTCTCCGAGAGGATCACGTGCCGCCTCGCCGTGAGCGCATCGGCGATGGCGATGCCGAGGCGTCCGGCGAGATGGTCATAGCAGGTGCGCGCCCGGCGCAGGGCTTCGTCGCGCGGTCCCGCGGGTCGGTGCCGCTTGGGAGCGAAGGAGGCCACCGCCATCAGGGCCTCGATGGCCTGCGCCACCTCAGGCGACGCCAGGCGGTAATAGCGGTGGCGGCCCTGGCGGGCCATGGCGATCAGATGGGCTTCGCTCAGCTTGGCGAGGTGGCCGCTCGCGGTCTGGGGGGTCACCCCGCCGTGCCAGGCCAGTTCGCTCGCGGTCAGGGCTCTTCCGTCCATGAGGGCCGACAGCATATTGGCGCGGGCCACGTCGCCCATGAGGGCGGCGATTTCCGCCAGAGTGATGCCTGAGACCATGGATGACATAGCGCCATCATAGCGGCCCCGAGGATTCCGGTCAGTAGGGAACGCTTCGGCCGCGGCCGAAGCGTTATGGGGCGACGGGGCTCCCGCCTCGTGCCAGCTTTGCGCCACCGCCACCTTTCAGAACGGACCTGCACCCATGGCGCCGAGCCCAACCCATCAGCCCCGCTACGCCGTCGAGCTTGCCCTGCTGGCGGCGCTGGCCACCCTCTGGGCCGGGTCCTACACCTTCATCAAGATCGGCGTCGAAACCATCCCGCCCATCACCCTGATCGCGGCCCGCACGCTCATCGCCGGGAGCATCCTGGCCCTCGTCATGCGCATGCGGGGGATCCGCCTGCCGCGGGACCGGGAGACTTGGCGGAACTTCACGATCCAGGCCTGCCTCAACAGCGTCCTGCCCTTCACCCTCATCGCCTGGGCCGAGACCTCCATCGATGCGGGGCTCGCGGTGATCCTGAACTCCATGACCCCGGTCTTCACCTTTCTCATTACCCTGCTGTGGTCCCGGCACGAGGCGACCACCCTGCGCAAGTTCATCGGCGTTGCCTCAGGGCTTGCGGGAACCTGCGTCATCGTCGGGAGCCAGGCCTTCGCCCATGTGGGGCAGGAGCTGCTGGCGCAGCTCGCCGTGGTGCTGGCGACCATCTGCTATGGGGGAGCGGCGATCTTCGGCCGCACCTTCAAGGGCCTCGACCCCATCGCTCCCGCCACCGGATCGCTCCTGTCCGGCGCGGCGATCCTGATCCCCGTGAGCCTCCTGGCGGACCGGCCCTGGAGCCTGGCTCCCTCGGGGGCGTCCGTCATGGCGCTGGTCGGGCTTGCGGTGTTCTCCACCGCCCTGGCCTTCGTGATCTATTTCCGGCTGATCCACACCCTGGGTTCCGTGGGCGTCACCGCGCAGGCCTATCTGCGGGCTCCCATCGGGATTGCCATCGGGGCCTATTTCCTGGGCGAGAGCCTCAGCCCCTGGGCCTGGGTCGGCCTCATGTTCATCATGGCGGGGGTGGCCTTCATGACGGCTGCGCCGAGATCCCGCCCCGGGCTGGCGCGGGCCGCCTGAACGGCACAAGAAATGGGCCCGACCGCGAGGTCAGGCCCATCATGCGCCGTGATGCAGAACGTGAGATTACGGCTTCGGGGCCGGGGTAGCCGGCGTGGCGGGGGCCAGCGGAGCCGCCGGAGCCGTGGTCGAGCCGCCGGCCGCGCCGGAACCGGTCGCGCCCGTGCTCGGGGCGCTCTGGGTCGTGCCGGTGCTGCCGGTCGTGCTCGGCTCGTTGTTGCCGCCGTCGTAGAACAGGAAGGCCAGCAGGCCGAGGGCGAGAACAAGACCGCCGATCACGTAAGCAAGCGTATTGGAACCGCGTCCCTTGTCATCGTAGACATTGGTATTCGTCGTCGTCTCACGATTGTAGACGTTGGGTTCACGATCCATCGGATCCATAGCCATATTCAATCTCCTTGACCGTTTTACCTCCGGTTCAACGCACGATGTCGAATACGGTTTCATGGCAACTCGACCGTAATCTTAAGTGCCTGTGCATGAATGTTAAAAAATCTTTGCCGTGGGCTTTTCAACCTGAACGGCCGTTCATCGCAAGGGGGTTGACCCGCCCGAACCTGGATCTTACTCCGGGCGGGAAGCGGCGAGAGATAAAGGCGTAAGGTCCATGAACGCTCCGGTCGACCCCAGGAAGCTCATCAAAGGCGCGACAGGCGATTGGGAAATCGTCATCGGCATGGAGATCCACGCCCAGGTGACGAGCCAAGCCAAGCTGTTCTCCGGCGCCTCGACGGCCTTCGGCGGAGACCCGAACAGCCACGTTTCCCTGGTGGACGCGGCCATGCCCGGCATGCTGCCCGTGATCAACGAGGAATGCGTGCGCCAGGCCATCCGCACGGGCCTGGGCCTCAAGGCCGAGATCAACCTGAAGAGCACGTTCGACCGCAAGAACTATTTCTACCCGGACCTGCCCCAGGGCTACCAGATCAGCCAGTACAAGAGCCCCATCGTGGGCGAGGGCGAGGTGATCGTGGACGTGCCCGAGACCGGCGAGACCATGACGGTGCGCATCGAGCGCCTCCACCTGGAGCAGGATGCGGGCAAGTCGATCCACGACCTGCACCCCACCATGAGCTTCGTGGACCTCAACCGCTCCGGCGTGGCGCTCATGGAGATCGTGTCGAAGCCCGACCTGCGCTCGGCCGACGAGGCGCGGGCCTACGTGACCAAGCTGCGCACGATCATGCGCTATCTCGGCACCTGCGACGGCGACATGGAGAAGGGCAGTCTTCGCGCCGACGTGAACGTGTCGGTCCGCCGCCCGGGGGAGGATCTCGGCACCCGCTGCGAGATCAAGAACGTGAACTCGATCCGCTTCATCGGGCAGGCCATCGAGGTGGAGGCGCGCCGCCAGATCGCCATCCTGGAGGACGGCGGCAGCATCGACCAGGAGACCCGCCTCTTCGATCCCGGCCGGGGCGAGACCCGCTCCATGCGCTCCAAGGAAGAGGCGCACGACTACCGCTACTTCCCCGATCCGGACCTGCTGCCGCTGGAATTCGACCAGGCCTATGTGGACGACCTCGCCCGGCGCCTGCCGGAGCTGCCCGACGCCAAGAAGGCCCGGTTCATGGCCGATTACGGCCTGACCCCCTACGACGCCGGCGTGCTGGTGGCCGAGCGCGCCTCCGCGGATTTCTACGAGGACGTGGCCAGGGGCCGCGACGGCAAGGCCGCGGCCAACTGGGTGATCAACGAGCTGTTCGGCCGCCTGAACAAGGAAGGCAAGGACATCGCGACCTCGCCGGTCTCGGCGGCCCAGCTCGGCGGCGTCATCGACCTCATCGGCGAGGGCGTCATCTCGGGCAAGATCGCCAAGGACCTGTTCGAGATCGTCTTCACCGAGGGCGGCGACCCGCGCGAGATCGTGGAAACCCGCGGCATGAAGCAGGTCACCGACACCGGCACCATCGAGACGGCCATCGACGCGGTGATCGCCGCCAACCCGGACAAGGTGGAGCAGGCCAAGGCGAAGCCCACCCTGCTCGGCTGGTTCGTGGGCCAGGTGATGAAGCAGACCGGCGGCAAGGCCAATCCGCAGGCGGTGAACGAGATCCTCAAAGCGAAGCTCGGGATCGAGTGAGCATGAGCGGGTCGTTCGAGGCGGACGAGAGCCTCGCCCTGCGCCCCGCCGAGGACGGCGACGCGCAGGACCTGTTCGGCCTGCTTGCCCTCTGCTTTGCGGAATATCCGGGCTGCTTCGTCGACCCCCACGACGACCTGAAGGATCTGCGCACCCCCGGATCGTCCTTCACGGGGGAGGGCGGCGCCTTCTGGGTTCTCGAGGACGGGCGCGGGCGCGTCTGCGCCTGCGTGGCCGCCGATTTCCCGGAAGCGGGCGTGGCGGAGCTGCACCGGCTCTACGTGCGTCCCGACCAGCGGGGCAGGGGCCTCGGCTCGTCCCTGGTGCGCCGGGTCGAACACCATGCCCGGGAGAGAGGCGCGGGCCGCATGTTCTTCTGGTCCGACACGCGGTTTACCGATGCCCACCGCCTCTATGCGCGCCTGGGCTATGTCCGGTCCGGCGACCGGCGCGACCTCGGGGACGTTTCGAATTCGAGCGAGTACCGCTTTGAAAAAGCGCTGTAGCGCTTCATCCTTCCCTCTCCTTGCGGAGGCGTCGACACCTCACGCCACCCCCTCCTCGTCCGCATAGCGGTTGGCGACCCGCGTCTGCCACAGGCACAGGACCGGCGTCACGATCAGCTCCATGATCAGCCCGCCGATCATGAACAGGGAGGGCAGGCCCGTGAGCCCGAGCCCCGCCAGGCGCCCCAGTCCGCCGACGACGATC
>DATHAU010000116.1:0-3817 GCA_035296545.1 Microvirga sp. | reverse complement strand
TCCTCGCCCACCGCATCGAACCAGTTCGGCTTGTCCTCGAAGCTCGGGATGTCGTAGGGCTCGTCCTTCGCCCGGGCGAACCAGTTGGCGCGCTCCCAGCCGAAGCGGCTGCCGAACACGGCGCTCGCCGCCTTGAGCCGGTGATGGAGCGGCGAGAGGCGCAGGTTGCGCACCGCCTTGTTCTCCTCCCCCGGCCAATGGATCTTGTAGTAGTTGCCGTAAGCCTCGATGGCCCGCTCCTCCAGGTAGCGGCCGACGCTGTGGGGCGCGCCGAAGCGCCGGACGTCGAAGGACCAGAGGTCCATGCCCGGATCGCCGTCGAGGATCCAGTTCGCCATGGCCTCGCCCGCGCCGCCCGAGGCGGCGATGCCCGCCGTGAAGCCGCAGGCCACGAAGAAGTTGTCCAGCTCCGGCGCGAGGCCCATGATCGGCTCCCCGTCGGCGGAGGCCGGAATCGGCCCGTTGATGATGGTCTGGATGCCCACCTCGTTGAGGATGGGAAGGCGCTCGGCGCAGGGCAGCGCGAAGAGCTCCAGCCGCTCCATGTTCTCGGGGAACAGCTCGCGGCCGAACTCGAAGGGCGGGCGCGAGCGCCAGCAGCCCTTGGTGCCCTCCTCCCAGCCGCCGATGGCGAAGGCCGCCACGTCGGGCTTGAGGTAGAAGTTCTTGTCCGGGTCGCGCAGTGTGGGCAGGTTCTTAGGCAGGTCCAACTTCTTCTCGGTGAGGAAGTACTGGTGCTCGACCACGCCCGCCGCGATGGGCACGCCCGCCATGTCGCCGATGCGCTTCGCCCACAGGCCGGCGCAGTTG
This sequence comes from Microvirga sp., assembly GCA_035296545.1. Lineage (GTDB taxonomy): Bacteria > Pseudomonadota > Alphaproteobacteria > Rhizobiales > Beijerinckiaceae > Microvirga. The sequence continues at coordinate 3,007 of DATHAU010000116.1, read as the reverse complement.
ACCAGGACATCGCACCCGATGGTGCCGTGGTCGGTGGCGACGCCCGCCACCCTCCTGCCCTCCTTGAGGATCTCCGTCACGAGCACCCCTTCGCGGATCCTCGCGCCGTTCTTCTTGGCCACGGACGCGTAGGCATGGGTCAGGGCATAGGGGTCCACATATCCGTCCGACGGGATGAACGCCGCGCCCACGACCCCTTCCGGGTCGATATAGGGGAAAAGCTCGTGCGCCTCCCGGGCCGACAGGGAATGGCACTCGAACCCGAAGCTCTTGGCGAGCGTCATCGAGCGCCTGATCTCGCTCCACCGCTCGGGCGAGGAGGCCAGCCGCAGGGAGCCGACCTTCCTCCAGTCGATGGCCTGGTCGGATTCCGTCTGCAGGCGGTCGAACACGGCGACGGAGTTCTGCATGAGGCGGGTCAGGTTCTTCCGGCCGCGGAGCTGGCCCACCAGTCCGGCGGCGTGCCAGGTGCACCCGTTGGTGATCTGCGATTTTTCGAGAACCACCACATCCCGCTCGCCCCTCCGGGACAGGTGATAGGCGAGCGAACATCCGATGGCGCCGCCCCCGATGATGACGATGCGGGCATGCTGATCAAAGGGTCCGGCCATCGTTGTTCTCCGTTGTCATGATCGGGCGGTCAGGTCAGTCCGAGCTGCCTGCAGCGGTGCCGGCTCCAGGCGGTCAGCAGGCGGTCGGCCACCATGGCCAGGAAGGCGATGGCGAACCCGGCCACGAGGCCCCGTCCCGCATCCGCCTTGGACAGGGCGATATAGGTCTCCTGGCCGAGGTCGCGGGTGCCCACCAGCGCCGTGATCACCAGCATGGAGAGCGCCATCATCACCGTCTGGCTGATGCCCAGGATGAGCTCCGGCGTCGCGAGCGGCAGCTCGATCCGGCGCAGGATCTGGAGGGGCGTGCAGCCGGTCATCCTGCCCGCCTCGATCATGTGATGGGCCACGTTCCTGATGCCGAGATCCGTGTAGCGGATGCTCGGAACCACCGCATAGGCCACGATGGCCACGAGCGCCGAGAAGTCGCCCACCCGGAACAGCATGACCACGGGGATGAGGTAGACGAAGGACGGCAGGGTCTGGAGCGTGTCGCAGACGGCGTTCAGGACCTTGTGGGATGTGGCGTTGCGCGCGCCCAGGATGCCGAGCGGCACCCCGATGGCCACGGACAGGAGGGTGCCGACGCCGCAGAGATAGATGGTGGTCAGGGCCGGACCCTGGAGGCCCGCCACGAAGATCGCCAGGAGCAGGATCAGGCAGAACGCCGACAGGCGCGGCCCGGAGAGCTTCCAGCCCGCGATGGCGGCCAGCGCCGGCAGAACGAACCAGGGCAGGCCCACCATGTAGGTCTTGAACGGGATCAGCAGGTACAGGAGAAACCAGGTTTTGATCTGATCCAGCGGCCCCGACAGGTTGAACGTGATCCACTTGGCGGCATTGTTGAGGCTGCTGCGGGCGGACATCACGTAATCCGCCGGGTAGAAGGCGGTCTGCGGCTCGACGCAGGACGCCAGGTAGACGGCCGCGAAGGCGCCGCCGCCGAGGATCAGGCTCCGGTGGCGGGCGAACAGGCCCCGACCGGCGGAGCGGCGGTAGTCGTTCGTCTGGCGCGCGAGAGCCTGGGACTGGCGGTCCAGGATGATGGCCAGGGCCACGATGGCGAGGCCCGCCTCCAGGCCGGTTCCGATGTCGAGGCGCCGCAGGGCGGTGAGCACGTCGTAGCCGAGCCCCCCTGCCCCGATCATCGAGGCGATGATCACCATGTTGAGGGACATCATGATGACCTGGTTCACGCCCACCATGATGGCCGGCAGCGCCGACGGCACCATCACCAGCCAGGTGAACTGGAACGGGGTGCATCCCACGATGCGCCCGAACTCCCCGGTCTCCGCCGGAACGCGCCGCAGGCCGAGAACCACGTTCCGGATCATCGGGGGCGTGGCGTAGATGATCGTGGCGACGACGCCCGCCGAGGAGCCGAAGCCCACGAGCATGAGAACGGGAATGAGATAGGCGAAGACTGGCACGGTCTGCATCAGGTCCAGCACCGGAGCCAGCGCCCGGTCGAATCTCGGGCTCCGGTAGGCCTGGATGCCCAGGAGCAGGCCGATGAGGACCGACACGGCGGCCGCCACGATGACCGACGCCAGGGTGAGCATCGCGGAGGCCCAGTTGCCCGTCGCCGCGATGAGGAACAGGCCGACGAAGGTGAGCAGCGCCAGGCCGCGCCCGCCGAGCCTGTAGCCGGTCGCCGTGAGAATCGCGATGGTGAGGAACCAGGGCACGGGCGGAAGGTCTGGCGCCGGCGCGCCCTGGGTGAACCGGAAGCCGGACGACAGGAGATTGCGGCAGAACCCGAGCAGGAGGTCGAACACCGAAGCGACGGCGCGGAAGGCCGCCTTGACGGACGGAAGGCCGGGGATCTGCGGCTCGTCCCGGACCAGCCAGGCGACGGCGGCGCGGACCCAATCGGCGAACGGCAGGGTCAGGCCGGACGGATAGGTCTTGAAGGTGGAATCGAGGAAGAAGCCCGAAACCGCGAGAGCGACCACCAGGAGCCAGATCAGCTTCTGACGCGCCAGGGCGACGGGGGGCGGCTGATGGGCGATCTTGGCCGCGATCAAGGGGATCCCTCCCGGCGAAACTCGTCGCCCTTGAGGATCGACAGCACGTCGGAGGGCGCAATGAGGCCCAGGAGCCTGCCGCCCTCGGCAACGCCCACGGGAGCGCCTGCGGACATGACCTCGGACGCGATCTCCGACACGAGCTGCCCCCCGTCCACCGTGATGGCCGGAGGCTTCGCCGGATCCGCGGGCCGAGCGAGGGACCTCGCCCGGATCACGTTCTTCCGGTCGGCGTGCTTGGTGAATTCCCGCACATAGGGGTGGCGGGAGTGGATGATGAGATCCTCCGGCGTGCCGATCTCCAGGATCTTGCCGTCCCGCATGATGGCGATGCGGTCGGCGAGCCGGATGGCTTCGTCGAAGTCGTGG
>DATHAU010000115.1:0-5247 GCA_035296545.1 Microvirga sp. | reverse complement strand
CGGATCAGGCTGAAGAGCTGGTCCGCTTCGCTGCGGGTCAGATAGGCCGTCGGCTCGTCGAAGATCAGGAATTGGGTGCCGCGCACGGCGGCGCGCGCGGTGGCGACCAGCTGCTGCTGGCCGATGGTGAGCGAGCTCAGGGGAGCCCCTGCGGGCAGCCGGAACCCGAGGTCGTCGAGAATCTTTTGCGCCTTGCGGGCCATGGCGCGGTCGTTGAGGAGGCCGAATGTCACGTCCTCCTCGCCGAGAAACATGTTCGCCGCCACGGACAGGTGCGGGCACAGCACGACCTCCTGGTGGACCGCGTTGATCCCCAGGGCCAGGGCATCATGAGGCGTGTCGAGGGAGACCTCCTTGCCGCGCCACAGGATCGTCCCCGACGTGCGGGTATGGGCGCCGGTGAGGAGCTTGATCAGGGTGGACTTGCCGGCCCCGTTCTCGCCGATGATGGCGTGAACCTCCCCCTGCCGGAAGGCAAGGTCGACGCTCTTGAGGGCGTGGGTTCCGGTGAACCATTTGTCGAGCTTGCGAAGCTCGAGAACCGGCGTGTCGCCCAGGTCATCGGAAGGCAGGGCCGAACGGATGTCCCGCTCGGCCCCCGCCTCCGGTGCGATCCCGCTCATCCGACGGCCTCCGCCTGAGGGAGAACGAGCGGGCTCATGGCTTACTTCACCTTCGGGTTCAGGAGCGCCTGAGACCGTTCGCTCTTCATGTTGGCCTTGGTGATCGTGTTCACGCCCGTGTCCACGTTCTCGGGCACCTTCTCGCCCTTGGAGGCCGCGAGCGCCGTCTTCACGCCGTCGTAGCCCATGCGGTAGGGATCCTGCACGATCAGGGCCGAGATCACCCCGTCCTCGAGGAATTTGACGAGCTTCTCGTCGTTGTCGAAGCCGATGAGCTTGATCTTGTCCTGCGCCTTGTTCTCGGCGATGGCCTGGCCTGCGCCCTGGGCCATGATCAGGTTGGACGCGAACACGCCCCGCAGGTTCGGCATCGACGTGATGAGGTCCGTCATGATGTTGAGGCCGGTGGTCTGCTGGCCGTCGGCGACCTTGTCGGCCACGAGCTTGATGCCGGGATATTTCGCGGCGATCTGTTCCTTGAAGCCCTTGGCGCGCTGGTCGAGGGAGCCGACGCCCGGCAGGGACGTGATCAGCGCGACCTCGCCTTCGGCCTTGCCGAACTTCTCCGTCATGGCGGCCGCCAGGGCATCCGCCGCCGCCCGTCCGCCGGCCACGTTGTCGGTGGTCAGGAACGACGTGAAGGACTTGCTGTCGGCGGCGGAATCGATGCCGATGATCTTGACCCGCTTGGCCGCTTCCGTGATGGGCGCGCCGAGGGCTGCGAACTGCGTCGGCGAAATCACCACCGCAGCGGGCTTGCCCGAAACGGCGTTCTCGAGGATGGAGATCTGCCCGGTGATGTCGGCCTCGGATTGCGCGCCGAGCTCCTGAACCTTGACGTTGAGGTCCTGCCCCGCCTTGCGGGCGCCGGCCAGCACGATCTGCCAGTAGAAGGACGTGGTGTCCTTGACGATGATGGGGATCGTCGGCTGTTGAGCGACGGAGGGTTGAACGAACCCGAACGACGCGGCCATGAGGCCCGCCAGGAGCCAAGATTTTCTCATTGGTGTTTCCTCTGGAAAGGGTACGGTCCGATGCCGTTGCCCGTTATAGGTTGTGAATGGCAGGAGTTTACTCAGGAGACATCCCTCGGGGGAGCCCCGCCTCAACCGTTTCTCAAGATTAAGTCCTGGTTGCGACCAAGCGCATGCTTCTCCCTGTTGCCCGTGAGACAAAACGGAATCGCCGTTCATCTATAGGGATGATAGGCAAGGGGGCAAATAAGCACAAGTGGATTACCTCCCCCGACAGGCCCCGTGCGGGCGTCCGGCGCGATGCCGCAATGCACGTCGGGATGCGGCGGACGTCGTCGCGCCCGGATCGAAAACAGGCCCTGCCGATGGGGGGCGGCAGAAGGGTGGTGACACCCGGCGGACCGACGTGCTTAAATGAACCGTGGCGCGCAGACGCCGCCCAGGCAAAGCTTGGAAAGGGAGGAAGTCGCTTGTCGCTCCTTGTTCTAGAGGACATCGGGAAGGAGTTCGGCGCCATTCGGGCGCTCTCCCACGTCAACCTCACGATCGCGCCGGGAGAAGTGGTGGGCCTGATGGGCGACAACGGCGCCGGCAAGTCCACCCTGGTGAAGATCATCGCGGGCAACTTCCCGCCGTCCCACGGCCGGGTCCTCTTCGAGGATCAGGCGGTGCATTTCAGCAGGCCCGTCGACGCCCGCGCCATCGGGATCGAGGTGGTGTACCAGGACCTGGCGCTCGCCGACAACCTCACCGCCGCCGGCAACGTGTTTCTCGGGCGCGAGCTCAAGCGCAAGGTCGGCCCGTTCTCGTTCCTCGACCATGCGGCCATGAACCGGCGCACCGGCGAACTCTTTCGCGAGCTCAAGTCGGAGACCCGTCCGGACGACGTGGTCAGAGCCATGTCGGGCGGACAGCGCCAGGCCGTGGCCATCGCCCGCACGAGGCTCGCGCGGGCCAAGCTCATCCTCATGGACGAGCCCACCGCCGCCATCTCGGTCCGGCAGGTGGCCGAGGTTCTCGACCTCATCCGGCGGCTTCGGGATGCGGGCATCGCCGTGATCCTGATCTCCCACCGCATGCCTGACGTCTTTTCCGTGTGCGAGCGCGTGGTGGTCATGCGGCGCGGCACCAAGGTCGCCGACAAGCCCATCGGCCAGTCGAGCCCCGAGGAGGTCACGGCCCTGATCACCGGCGCGAAGGAAGCCGCCTGATGAGCGACATCTCCCAAACATCCGGCTCTCAGGCAACCGGCAAGTCCGAGGCGGGCGATTTCTCCAACGTGGGCAAGACCGCATGGTGGCGGCGCGGCTTCTTCGCCAGCCAGACCGCCTATGTGGCGGCGGCTCTCGTGGCGATCATGATCGTCATGTCGCTGCTGAGCTCGGCCTTTCTCAGCCCCGGCAATCTCGCCAACGTGGCCAAGAACTTCTCCTTCGTGGGAATCGTGACCCTCGGCGTCACCCTCGTGATCGTCACGGGCGGGATCGACCTGTCGGTCGGCTCCACCATGGCGCTTGCGGCCATCACCTGCGCCATCGTCATGCAGGCGGTGAGCGGAACGGCCATCGAGGGCATTCCCCTGGCGGGCATGATCGTGTCGCTGGCCGCAGGGCTCGGCGTCGCCGTGCTGATCGGCCTCGCCAACGGCCTGCTCATCGCGAAGGTCGGATTGTCGCCCTTCGTCACCACCCTGGGCATGCTGTCGATCGTGCGCGGGCTCGCCTATGCGGTCACGGAGGGCCGCGGGCAGGCGCCGACGGGAGCGGACGTGAACCTGTTCTACGACCTGACCGACGGCAACATCGCGGGCGTTCCGGTAGCGGTGATCTACCTGCTCGTGCTCGCGGCCATCCTGGGCGTCGTCCTCCATCACACCGCCTTCGGCCGCCACGTCTTCGCGCTTGGCGGCAACGAGAAGGCGGCGGCGCTGACCGGCGTCGCGGTCGAGCGGGTGAAGGTCGCCGTCTACGTGCTCTCCGCCCTCTCGGCCGGGTTCGCCGGCATCCTGATGGTGGGGTGGCTCGGCTCCGCCCCCGCCAACCTGGCGACGGGATACGAGCTGACCATCATCGCGGCGGCGGTGATCGGCGGCGCGAACCTCACCGGCGGCGTCGGCGGTCCGGCGGGCGCGGTGATCGGAGCGCTCCTCATCGAGGTGATCCGCAACGGGCTCGTGCTTGCGGGCATCAACGCCTATTGGCAGATCGTGCTCGTAGGCGCGATCATCATCCTGGCGGTCCTGGTCGACCGCATGCGGACGATGCGCATGACATCGTGAGCCTTTCGACCGCCAACAGTTTCGTCTCGCCTGTCAGAGCGAAAGCAAGAACCATCGGCCGCGAGAAGCCGTTCACCAGACCCCGGCCACGGGGCGGCCATCAACCAAGAGGAAAGCATGATGAAACGCCTGATCCTTGCCGCAGTCGCCGCCGTGGCGCTCACGGCCCCCGCGGCTGCCCAGCAGACCTTGAAATTCGCCATCGTGCCCAAGGCGATGAACAACCCCTACTTCGACCTGTCCCGGGACGGGTGCATGAAGCGGGCCAAGGAACTCGGAAACGTGGAATGCATCTACAAGGGGCCCGTCGAGCATGAGCCGGCGAGCCAGGCGCAGATCATCCAGGACCTGATCAGCCAGAAGGTCGACGGGATCGCCATCTCCGTGTCCGACGCGGCCGCGGCCGTTCGCGTGATCAAGTCCGCCCGCGACGCGGGCATTCCGGTCATCACCTTCGACGCGGATGCGCCGAACTCCGCGCGTCAGGCCCATGTGGGCACCGACAACCGGGCCATGGGACGGGCGCTCGGCGAAGAGCTCCTGAGGCTGCGGCCCGAGGGCGGAAAATACGCCATGGTGTCCGGCGGCCCCGCCGCCGCCAACCTGAAGGAGCGGGTCGAAGGCGTGCGCGACGCGCTCAAGGGCTCCAAGTGGACCGAGGTGTCGGGCTCGCCGACCTATTGCAACGACGACCTCGCGCTCGCCGTGCAGCAGATGCAGGACCTCAAGACCGCGAACCCGGACCTTGCCGCCATCGTGCCGGTCGGCGGCTGGCCCATGTTCGTTCCCGAGGCCTACAAGAGCTTCGTGAACAAGAACAAGGCCGCCATGGACCAGAACAAGTTCACCCTCGTGGTGGCCGACACCCTGAAGGTGCAGCTCGAGCTGCTGCGCGACGGCTATGCGAACGCCCTCGTCGGCCAGCGGCCCTACGAGATGGGCGAGCGGGCCATGGACATCCTGGCGAAGCTCAAGAAGGGCGAGAAGGTGGAAGACATCATCTACGCCGGCATCGACCGCGTCACCAAGGACAACGTCGCCACGATGCTGAAGTAACCGCGGCAGCCGCACCTCGTAACCCCTCTCCCACCCGGGAGAGGGGCAGGGGTACGGGGTCAGGCTCCTGCGGCAGGGCGACTATGAGTTGACCCGCTGTACGATGGTGGATCCCCTTCCCTCGCTTCGCTCGCTGGGGATGACAGCAGGTATCACACGTTCAGTGTCATTCCCGGCCGGAGCGCAGCGGAGGGTCGGGACGCAGTCCCGCAGAAGGGAATCCCCGGCTCGGAGCCGCGCCCTCTTTTCCCTCCCCCTTGTGGGGAGGGCCAGGGTGGGGGCGTGAGCGATAGCCTATCAGAACCTAGCGCCGACA
>DATHAU010000114.1:0-3337 GCA_035296545.1 Microvirga sp. | reverse complement strand
CCTGTCCGGAAAGAGGAGCTGGGTCGTGCTGCGCTCCCGCGGCTTGTAGACGACGTTCCCATCCTCCTTGTTGAAGGCGGACAGGTCGACCGCGTAGCGCTCGAAGGCCACGATGGACGAGTCGCGGCTGTTCGGCTCCTTGCGTTGGACGCTGCCCTTCTCCAGGACGAGGTAGGCCTGTCCGTTGGCCTCGATGGTCTGGCCCCGCTCGGCAAGGTAGACGATCGGCTTGTTCTTCTCCCGCTGATCTTCCATGAAGATGCCCAGGAGGGCGTCGCCGGAGCGCTCCCGGTAATGGAAGGTGATGCCGTTATCGAGGGTGATGAACTGGCCCTCCTTGGCCATGGTGGCCACGAAATCCGCCCGGATCTTGGTGAACAGGTTGCGCAGTTCCTGGAAGCTCGCCGGCATCACGTAGACCGTGATGACCCCCACCATGAGGCAGACGAAAGCCGCGAGGGCCATGAACGGCCTCAGCAGGCGCGCCGGGCGCATCCCGGCCGCGCTCATGACGATGAGCTCGGAATCCCCGTTCAGCCGGTTGAGGGTGTAGAGCGTCGCCAGGAACAGGGCGACCGGCGAGATCACGTTGATGAGGGCGGGCAGGGAGAGGCCGGTGACCGTCAGGAAGATGAAGAGCGTCTGGCCCTTGCCCGTCAGGAGGTCGAGCTCGCGCAGGGCCTGCGTGATCCAGATCACCCCCGTGAGGGCGATGAGGCAGGCGACGAACGCGCTGAAGGCGATCTTGAGGATGTACCGTTCGAGAAGTGTCATGAAGCCCTTCGCTCCCGGGCGCTTCAGCCCTGGGTAGCTTGTCCCCTGGTCCCAAGCAAGACCGGCCGGTCTATGAGCCTGGAATTATGCCCCTTTCGCGGCAAAGGCAGCGTGATCCGGCGGATAATATGCTGTATGTCAGCAAACGCCGCAGCCGGCCCAGGGGCCGGCCCGTCCGCAATCAGGCAAGAGGATTTCAAAGAGGATTTCATGGCCGCCAGCTTCAAGATCGACTTCCAGGGGCATGACGGGGCTTCCGGGCAGGCGCCTGGCAAGGCCGGGTCCGGCGATCTCATCGTTTTCGTGGGAGATGACCTCAAGCCGGCCCCGGCCGCCGCCCGACGGATCGGCCCGAAAGCCGTGGATCTCATCGCCAGGGCCGCCGCCGCCGAGAGCTTCAAGGGCAAGGCCAAGTCCTCTATGACCATCGTCGTTCCGGCAGGGCTTGCCGCCGACAGGCTCGTGGTGATCGGGGTCGGGGGCGAGAAGGACAGGGCCGATCTGGACTGGGTCCAGCTGGGCGGCCTGGTGGCCGGCAAGGTGAACGGCAAGACCGCAACGGCGGTGCTGGACCTGCCCGGGATCGAGGCCTCTCCCGACGCGGTCGCCGATGTGGTGCTCGGCATGCAGCTTCGCCGCTACAGCTTCGACCGCTACAAGACCAAGAAGGACGAGAACAAGACCGAAGGCGTGACCAAGGTCAGCCTCAGCGTGGCCGATCCGGCCGCCGTCAGGAAGGTCCACAGGGCCCGGGAGGGAATACTGGACGGGGTCGTCATCGCTCGCGACCTCGTGAACGAGCCGCCGAACGTGCTCGGCCCGCAGGAATTCGCCGCCCGCGCAGGGGCCCTGGCCAAGCTCGGCGTCGAGGTCGAGATCCTCGACGAGAAGGCCATGCGCAAGCTCGGCATGAACGCTCTGCTCGGTGTGGCGCAGGGCTCCGTGCGCGGTGCCCGCGTCGCGGTTATGCGCTGGAACGGCGGCAAGGCCGGGGACAAGCCCATCGCCTTCATCGGCAAGGGCGTGGTGTTCGATTCCGGCGGCATCTCCATCAAGCCCGGGGCCGGCATGGAGGACATGAAGGGCGACATGGCGGGCGCCGCCTGCGTGGTCGGCCTCATGCATGCGCTGGCGAGCCGCAAGGCCAAGGCCAACGTGGTGGGGGCCATCGGCCTGGTCGAGAACATGCCGGACGGCAACGCCCAGCGGCCCGGCGACATCGTCACCACCATGTCGGGCCAGACCATCGAGATCATCAACACGGACGCGGAAGGCCGCCTCGTGCTGGCGGACGTGCTCTGGTACGTGCAGGACCGGTTCAAGCCGAAATTCATGGTCAACCTGGCCACCCTCACCGGCGCGATCCTCGTGGCGCTGGCGCAGGAATATGCGGGCCTGTTCTCCAACAACGACGAGTTGGCCGAGCGGCTCAACGGGGCCGGAAAGGCCACCGGCGAGCGGGTCTGGCGCATGCCCCTCGGGCCGGAGTTCGACAAGATGATCGATTCCAAGTTCGCCGACATGAAGAATTCGGCGGGCCGCTTCGGCGGGTCCAGCACCGCGGCGGCGCTGCTTCAGCGCTTCGTGAACGACGTGCCCTGGGCCCATCTCGACATCGCCGGCACGGCCATGGGCTCGCCGCAGAACGAGATCAACAAGGGCTGGGCCTCCGGCTGGGGCGTGCGCCTCCTCGACCGCCTCGTGCGCGACCACTACGAGGCCTGAGCGTGACGGCGGGAAAGAGCCTCAGGGCGCCTGCAACCCCCGGCGCCCGTGGCGGATTGTAGGCATCGATGGCCGAGATCCTGTTCTATCATCTCCAGCACCAGCCCCTGGAGGCGGTGCTGCCCACGCTCCTGCAGAAATCCCTGGAGCGGGGCTGGCGGGCGGTCGTGCAGGTGACCACGGAGGAGCGCATGTCCGCCCTCGACGATCACCTGTGGACCTTCGCGGACGAGAGCTTCCTGCCCCACGGCACCGACCGGGAGGCCCATGGGGCCGACCAGCCCATCCTCATCACCCTCGGCGCCGCCAACCCCAACGGCGCCTCCATCCGGTTCCTGACGGAAGGGGCCGACCTGCCCGAGGACATCGCCGCCTACCAGCGGCTGGCGATCCTGTTCGACGGCACCGACCTGCAGGCTCTCGCCATCGCCCGCGACCAATGGCGCGCGGTCAAGGAGGGCGGCCACGACGCCACCTACTGGCAGCAGGACGAGCGCGGGCGCTGGCAGCGCAAGGCGTGATGCCCTTGGAACGGAGGCCATGCTCTCCATTTCAAAGGGGCCATAAGGAAACCGCCATGACCCGCGCCCTCCGTCTCCCCCTCTATGCCGCCCTTTGCCTGTCGCTCGCGGCGCCCCTGGCCGTCCAGGCCCAGGAACAGGCGCAAAGGGGCCCGGAGAGGCAGGAAGCGTCCCGGCCGCAGCGGCCCGACGATCCCCAGCGTCTGCCGCCGGAAGCGGTGACGCGCCACAGCCTTCAGCTTCCCGGCCGCACCCTGCAGTTCACCGCAACGGCCGGGAGCCTGGCGCTCACCGATCCCCAGGGCGCGCCCCAGGCG
>DATHAU010000113.1:0-3325 GCA_035296545.1 Microvirga sp. | reverse complement strand
AGACGCGGTTCAGGACCGGCTCCCGAAGATCGCGCTGCCCACCCGCACATGGGTGGCCCCGAGCTGGATCGCCGCGTCGAAATCGGCGCTCATGCCCATGGAGAGCGCATGCAATCCGTGACGCCGCGCGATGGTGTTGAGCAGCGCGAAATGGGGCGATGGCGGGTCATCCGCGGGCGGGATGCACATGAGGCCTTCGATAGCGAGCCCCCAGCGGCTGCGGCAGGCTTCGAGGAAGCCGTCCGCCTCGGCGGGGATGACGCCGCCCTTCTGCGGCTCCTCCCCCGTGTTCACCTGCACCAGCAGGCGCGGCTTGCGGCCCGACCGGGCGATCTCCTTCGCCAGCGCCTCGGCGAGCGAGGGCCGGTCGAGGGTGTGGATCGCGTCGAAGAGCTCCACGGCCTCCCGGGCCTTGTTGGACTGGAGCGGCCCGATCATGTGCAGCTCCACGCCGGGATACCGCTCGCGCAGGGCGGGCCATTTCGCCTTGGCCTCCTGCACGTAGTTCTCCCCGAACACCCGCTGGCCTGCGGCCAGGACCGGTTCGATGCTCTCGGCCGGGAAGGTCTTCGACACGGCCACGAGGGTGACGGAGGACGGATCGCGCTCGTAATCCGACGCCGCGCGCCGGATGCTCTCCCGCACCTGCCTGAGGCCTTCGACGGGATCGTTCTCGCTCATGGGAGCTCTCCTCGCACGCTCATGGACACAGGACCTCTCGTTTCGCGTCATCTCCGGCGGTCGGCGGGACCGAGAAGGGGATCCATCCCCACGCTCGGCGCGATGGATTCCCATCCCCTCCAGTGGCTTCGCCCTCTCCGGCTGGGAATGACACGGCGGGAGCAAAACTTGGCCGCCTCCCCCGCGCGAAACCGTTGACCGCGCGGGAGAGCTGTGTCCTAGTCCGCCGCAACCCGGCGGCGCAAGCCGCTTCGCCCTTTCCAATGACGGATGTGTTAGGAAACATGAGGCCCGAGCGCTACAACGCCAAGGAAGCCGAGCTGAAATGGCGGAAGGTCTGGAACGACCGCGACCTGTTCAAGACCCGCAACGACGATCCCCGTCCGAAATACTACGTGCTCGAGATGTTCCCCTATCCGTCCGGGCGCATCCATATGGGCCACGTGCGCAACTATACCATGGGCGACGTGGTGGCCCGCTACAAGCGTGCCAAGGGCTTCAACGTGCTCCACCCCATGGGCTGGGACGCCTTCGGCATGCCGGCGGAAAACGCCGCCATGCAGAACAAGGTCCACCCGAAGGAATGGACCTACGCCAACATCGCCGCCATGCGCGGCCAGCTCCAATCCATGGGGCTCGCCATCGACTGGAGCCGGGAGATCGCCACCTGCGATCCCGCCTACTACAAGCACCAGCAGCGGATGTTCATCGACTTCCTCGAAGCCGGGCTCGTGGACCGCAAGACCGCGAAGGTGAACTGGGACCCGGTGGACCACACGGTGCTGGCCAACGAGCAGGTGATCGACGGGCGCGGCTGGCGCTCCGGCGCACCTGTCGAGCAGCGCGAGCTGACCCAGTGGTTTTTGAAGATCACCGATTTCGCTGAAGACCTGAACGACCAGCTCGACCGCCTCGACCGCTGGCCCGAGAAGGTGCGCCTGATGCAGCGCAACTGGATCGGCCGCTCGGAGGGCCTTCTGGTGCGCTTCGCCCTGGAGCCCGAAACGACGCCCGGCGGCGAGTCCGAACTCGAAATCTACACCACGCGCCCCGACACCCTGTTCGGCGCCCGGTTCATGGCGGTCGCGCCCGACCATCCCCTGGCCCGGGCCGCCGCCGGGAAGAACCCGGAGCTGGCCGCCTTCATCGAGGAATGCAGGCGCATGGGAACGGCGCTGGAAGCCATCGAGAAGGCCGAAAAGCTCGGCTTCGACACGGGCATCCGGGCGCAGCATCCGTTCGACCCGAACTGGACGCTGCCGGTCTACGTGGCGAACTTCATCCTGATGGAATACGGCACCGGCGCGATCTTCGGCTGCCCGGCCCATGACCAGCGCGACTTGGACTTCGTCAACAAGTACGGCCTCGGCAACACCCCCGTCGTGTGCCCGCCGGACCAGGACCCCGCCTCGTTTACGATCACCGACACCGCCTATGACGGCGACGGCCGGATGATCAACTCCCGCTTCCTCGATGGGCTCACCATCGGTGAGGCCAAGGAGGAGGTCGCCCGCCGCCTGGAAGGCGAGACCCGCGCCAACCGTCCCGTGGGCGAGCGCAAGGTGAATTTCCGCCTGCGCGACTGGGGCATCTCGCGCCAGCGCTACTGGGGCTGCCCGATTCCGGTGATTCATTGCGATTCCTGCGGCGTGGTGCCGGTGCCGCGGGACCAACTGCCCGTGGTGCTGCCGGAGGACGTGTCCTTCGACGTGCCGGGCAACCCCCTCGACCGGCACCCGACCTGGAAGCACGTGGATTGCCCGAGCTGCGGCGGCCGGGGCCGCCGCGAGACCGACACCATGGACACCTTCGTGGACTCGTCCTGGTACTTCGCCCGCTTCACCGACCCGACCCTGGAGACCCGGCCCACGGACCGCGCCGCGGTGGATTCCTGGCTGCCGGTGGACCAGTATATCGGCGGCATCGAGCACGCGATCCTGCACCTGCTCTACTCGCGCTTCTTCACCCGCGCCATGAGGAAGACCGGCCATGCGGGCCTGGACGAGCCCTTCGCGGGCCTGTTCACGCAGGGGATGGTGGTGCACGAGACCTACCGGGATGCGAGCGGCGGCTGGGTGCTGCCCGGCGACGTGCGCATCGAGTCCGAGGGCGCGACGCGCCGGGGCTTCCATGTGGTCACGGGCGAGCCGGTGGAGATCGGCTCCATCGAGAAGATGTCCAAGTCGAAGAAGAACACCGTCGATCCGGACGAGATCATCGCCTCCTACGGGGCGGATACGGCCCGCTGGTTCATGCTGTCCGACTCGCCGCCGGAGCGCGACGTGATCTGGACCGAGGAAGGCGTGCAGGGCGCGGGCCGCTTCGTGCAGCGGGTGTGGCGTCTCGTGGGCGACATCGCCGACCGCTCCGGCGGCAACGGCGCGGCGGCGGACGGGCCCATCGGCCTGGCGGTGCGCAAGGCGGCCCACAAGGCGCTGGCGGCGGCCGAGGAGGACGTGGAGCGCCTGCGCTTCAACCGCTGCGTCGCCCAGCTCTACGAACTGGCCAACAGCCTGCAGGACCTGGCCCAGCGCGCCAAGGCGGCGGACGAGCCGGGCCTGGGCGCGGCCTTCCGGGAAGCCGGGCGCATCTTCGTGCAGCTGCTGGCCCCCATGATGCCCCATCTGGCGGAGGAATGCTGGGA
>DATHAU010000112.1:0-18768 GCA_035296545.1 Microvirga sp. | reverse complement strand
CGGGATGCCCAGCTCTTCTGCGGGAGGGTTTCAGGCCCCCAGGTTGAACACCCGGTGCGGCACGAGCTCGCCGCGCTCCACGTCGCCCACCGCCACCAGGACGCCGCCGCAGGTCGCATAGACCTTTCCTGAAACCGGAGCTTCCCGGCCGCGCAGGATGATGGACTGGCCGCGCATGAGCCGGCCCGCCATGTCGCGGCTGACCGCGATGGACGGAATATCGCTCAAGGCCGTCTCCACCGGGCGAAGGGCCGCCGGATCGGTGGCCACGTGATCCACGGTGACCGCGTCGGCATCCGAGAACGGCCCGACCCGGGTGCGCCGGAGCGCCGCAATATGGCCGAGGCAGCCCAGGGCGCGGCCAAGGTCGCGGGCGATGGCCCGCACATAGGTGCCCTTGCCGCAATCGGCCTCGATCACCGAGCGGTTGCCCTCATGGCGCACGAGGGCGAGCCGGTCGATCTCCACGACGCGGGGCTGCAACTCCACCACCTCCCCGTCGCGGGCGAGATCATAGGCGCGCTCGCCCTGGATCTTGATGGCGGAAAAGCGCGGCGGCACCTGCTGGATGGAGCCGGTGAAGCGCGGCAGCAGGGCCTCGATCTCGGCCGGGGAGGGGAGCCTGTCGGTGCGCGCCACCACCTCGCCCTCGGCGTCGTCCGTGTTGGTCTCCGCCCCCCAGGCCACGGTGAACACATAGGATTTGCGCCCGTCCATGATGAAGGGCACGGTCTTGGTGGCCTCGCCCAGGGCGATGGGCAGGATGCCGGAGGCGAGCGGATCGAGGGTGCCCGCGTGCCCGGCCTTCCTGGCGGAGAGCCCGCGCTTGACCACCGCCACCGCATGGGTCGAGGTCATGCCGACGCCCTTGTCGAGGACGATCCATCCGTTCACGTCGCGCTTCTTCGGCCGGTCGCCCTGAGGCTTCCGCTGCGGTCGTTCTTCGATCATGGGTCTTACTCGTCGTTGTCGTCGGACGCGTCGGTCCGAGGCTTGGCCGTATCGCGGGCCACGCGCTCGGAGCGCAGCAGCGCGTCGATGCGCGCGGCCTCGTCGAAGCTTTCGTCGCGGAGGAAGCGCAGGTCTGGGGCGAATTTCAGGTTCACCCGGCGGGCGACCTCCTGGCGCAGAACCTTCTTGTTCTTGTCGAGCGCCTTGAGCACGGCGTCCTCGTCGCGGCCCCCGAGGGGCATCACATAGGCGGTGGCAAGCTTCAGGTCCGGGGACATGCGCACTTCGGGGATCGTGATCACGTGCCTGGTCAGCACGTCGTCCTGGATGTCGCCGCGGGAGAGCACTTCGGCGAGCGCATGACGCACGAGCTCGGCCACGCGCTGCTGGCGCTGGGACGGGCCGGCGGTTTGTTCGAATCGTTTGGCCATTGTCATCTCTCCGGGGTTGGACCGGATCGTTCAAAAGGGGTCATGGCCGGGAGCGACCCGGCCATGACGGTTGATGTAGGGTGTGGGACGAGGGCGGAGGCTTGTTACAGCGACCGCTTCACCTCTTCCACGCGGTAGCACTCGATGAGGTCGCCGGCGCGCATGTCCTGGTAGTTCTCGAAGGACATGCCGCATTCCTGGCCCGACGTGACCTCGCGGGCGTCGTCCTTGAAGCGCTTGAGCTGCGAGAGCCTGCCCTCGTGGATCACCACGTTGTCGCGGATCAGGCGCACATGGGCGCCGCGCTGGACCACCCCGTCGAGGACGCGGCAGCCGGCGATCTTGCCCACCTTGGACACGTTGAACACCTCGAGGATCTGCGCCTCGCCGAGGCGCTCCTCGCGGAGCGTCGGGGCGAGCAGGCCCGACATGGCCGCCTTCACGTCATCCACGAGGTCGTAGATGATGTTGTAGTAGCGGATCTCGATGCCCGCGCGCTCGGCCGCCTCGCGGGCTTCCTTGTGGGCGCGCACGTTGAAGGCCAGGATGATGGCGCCGGAGGCCTCCGCCAGGGTGACGTCGGACTCCGAGATGCCGCCGACGCCCGTCTGGACGATGCGCGCCGCGACCTCCTCGTTGCCCACCTTCTCGAGGGCGCCGGCGATGGCTTCCGCCGAGCCCTGCACGTCGGCCCGGACCACGAGGGGGAATTCCTTGCGGCCCGCTCCGGCCTTGAGGTCGCGCATCATGTCGGCCAGCGTCCGTCCGGCCGAGCCCATGCGGGCCGCCTGACGCTCGCGCTTCTGGCGGGTGCGGTACTCGGTGACCTCGCGGGCGCGGGCCTCGGAGTCGACCACCGCCACGCGGTCGCCGGCCTCGGGGGTGCCGTTGAAGCCCAGAACCTCCACCGGAACCGAGGGGCCGGCTTCCTTCGTGGCGGCGCCGAGATCGTTGATGAGGGCGCGCACGCGGCCCCATTCCGCGCCGGCCACCACGATGTCGCCGGTATGCAGGGTACCGCGCTGCACGAGAACGGTGGCCACCGGGCCACGGCCGCGATCGAGCTTGGCCTCGATCACGGTGCCTTCCGCCGAGCGCTCCTCGTTGGACCGGAGATCGAGGATCTCGGCCTGGAGCTGAAGGCCTTCCAGCAGGGAGTCGAGCCCCTGCCCGGTCTTGGCGGACACCTCGAATTCGAGGGTTTCGCCGCCCATGGATTCCACCACGATCGAGTGCTGGAGCAGCTCGGTGCGAACCCGCTGCGGGTTGGCGTCGGGCTTGTCCACCTTGTTGATCGCCACGATCAGCGGCACGCCGGCCGCCTGCGCGTGGTTGATGGCCTCGACGGTCTGGGGCATGACGCCGTCATCGGCCGCCACCACCAGCACGACGATATCCGTCACCTTGGCGCCGCGGGCGCGCATGGCCGTGAAGGCCGCGTGGCCCGGCGTGTCGATGAAGGTGATCTTGCCGCCCAGCGGCGAGGTCACCTGATAGGCGCCGATATGCTGGGTGATGCCGCCGGCCTCGCCGGAGACCACGTTGGTCTTGCGGATCGCGTCGAGTAGCGAGGTCTTGCCGTGGTCCACGTGGCCCATGATGGTCACCACCGGCGGACGGGCGGTCAGGTTCTCGCCCAGGTCCGAGGCGTCGAACAGGCCTTCCTCCACGTCGGATTCGGCGACGCGCTTCACCGTATGGCCGAGCTCTTCCGCAACGATCTGCGCGGTGTCGGCGTCGATCACGTCGGTGATCTTGTGCATCTGTCCCTGTTTCATCAGGAACTTGATCACGTCCACGGCGCGCTCCGACATGCGGTTGGCGAGTTCCTGGATGGTGATGGTCTCGGGGATCGTGACCTCGCGGGTGATCTTTTCCTTCTGCTCCACCTGGCGGTGGCCCATGAGACGCTGGTTGCGGCGACGGAAGGCGGCAAGCGAGCGGGTGCGCTCCTCCTCGCCCGAGGTCGCATTGGCCAGGGTCAGGCGGCCGCGGCGCTTTTCCTCGCCGGGGGCAGCCTTGGGCACCTTCGGGGCGGGCACGGGCTTGGCCGCAGCGCCGGGACGGCGAATGATCCGCGGCGCTTCATCGTCATCCATGTCCACGGGGGCGCGGGCGACGACGGGCGGGGCCGAGCGGGTGTTCGGCTTTGCGGTGGACGGATCGGGCATCGGCGGCGGGGCAGCCGGACGAGCCATGTGGTTGAGGCTCGGCGGACGCCCGCCCGCGGTGCCGCCTCCGCTGCGAGGGCCGCTGAAGCCCCCGGGGCGGGCGCCGTCCTGGCGCGGCCCGTCGGAACGGAAGCCGCCCGGGCGCGGACCGTCGGCGCGAGGGCCGTCGGAGCGGAAGCCGCCGGTGCGGGGACCATCAGCGCGGGGACCATCCGAGCGGAAGCCGCCGGAACGCGGGGCGTCCGAGCGAGGGCCGTCCGAACGGAAGCCGCCGGAGCGGGGACTGTCGGCGCGAGGTCCATCGGAGCGCGGACCGGGCCGGTCGCGGCCTGCGGGAGCCTGGGCCGGAGGGGAAGCCTGGCGGGGCGCGGCCTCTTCGCCGAGGCGGCGGCGCGCTTCGTCCTCGGCGCGGCGCTTGCGCTCCTCGTCCTGACGGCGGCGTTCGTCCTCGTCGCGCTTGCGGGCCTCCGCCGCCTCGCGCTCCTGCGCTTCGGCGGCATCGCGCTCGGCGCGGCGGGCGGCCTCTTCGGCCTGGCGCTTGCGGTCTTCCTCGTCGCGGCGCCGGGCGTCCACAAGGGCGTTCATGCGGGCGTCGCGCTCCTGGTCGGAGAGCGTCTGCAGCACGACGCCGGACCGGGGCGCGTTCGAGGAGGAGCCGCCCGAGCGTTGCGGGCGGCCCTGTTGCGCCGGAGCGGCCGGCCGCGGGGCAGGGGCCGCCGGCTTGGGCGCGGCAGCGGGCGCCGCCGCCTGTTGGGGCGCGGGCCTGTCTTCCTTGCCTCCGCCGGTGCTGACGGGGGGGCGACGCTTCACGGTCTCGACCACCACCGCCTTGGAGCGGCCATGGGAGAAGCTTTGGCGCACCACGCCTTGTTCGACGGGCCGCTTCAGAGAAAGCGTCTTGGGCGACACATGGAGAGTCTTGTCGCCCGGGTTTTTCGTATCGCTCATTCCGCTCAAGTTCCTGCGGGTTTCAAAATCGTGGGTTCGCCGGCCTCGATATCGAGCCCAGCCTGATCGGCATCGAGGCCGCTATAGGAGCGGTAACGGTGCCAGCGGTTCAGAAAGCCGTCGCTCCCAGCGCCCGCGACGAGGGCAGCATGTATCACATGTGACCGGCCTAATGCCAAATCCAATTCGTCGTTCGACAGATCTTGGATGACCGGAAAGCTTGATATTGCGTCGCCGAGGCGTTTTCGCAACTGGTTCGCGATTTTTCTCCGCCCATCTTCGGCCGCCTCTGCGGCATGAATAAGGGCAACGATGGGCTTATCCGTGATGGCCGCCTCCACCTTGTGGAAGCCGGTGATCACCGAGCCCGCCTTATTGGCCAGCGACAGGGCCTGGCGCAGGTCGTCCCGCAGCAGCCGCCCGATATCCCCGGGCAGCGTTTCGGCAACCTTGGCCTCGGTCTTGAAGGCGCGGGAGAAGAGGCGGCGCCGGACCGCCTCCTCCACCTTGTCGGACCGGGCCGTGACCCAGACGCCGCGGCCCGGCAGCTTGTGCTTCAGGTCGGGATAGACCTGCTGGTCGGGCCCGAGGACGAAGCGGATCAGTCCCGCCGAGGCTTTCGCCTCGCGGGTGACGATGCAGGTGCGCTCCGGTTCATGCCGCGGCACGGGTGCTGACCTCGCTAGCATCGAACCCGAAAGTGGAAGCCACTTTCGGGATTATTCGATGCCCTCTTCTTGAAGAGCGCATCGTCTGGAGCGAAAAACCGGACCCACTTTTCCGCACGATGCGCTCGCCATGGCCGGTTTAAGACGGCTGAGCCTCGGTCTCGGCTTCTTCCGCCGAGCCCTCGGTTTCCACCGTCTCTTCCGTCTCTTCGATCCAGCCGGCCTTCACGCGGGCGTCCATGATCATGGATTCCGCCTCCGCGCGGGACAGGTCGAAGCCGTCGAGGGCGCCCTTGTAGCGGGTCGCCTCGGCGCCGCGGCCTTCCGTCCAGCCGATGAGATCGTCGGTGGCGCAGCCGGCCAGGTCCTCGACCGTCTTGATGTCGTTCTCGCCGAAGGCCACCAGCATGGCCGCGGTGACGCCGTTGATCTCCTTCAGCTCGTCGGCAACGCCCAGCTCCTTGCGCTGGGCCTCGTTCTCGGCCTCGATCCGGGCCAGGTACTCCCGGGCGCGGGTCTGGATCTCGGCCGCCGTATCCTCGTCGAAGCCCTCGATGGAGGCCACCTCGGCCGAGTCCACATAGGCGATCTCGTCCACCGAGCGGAACCCTTCCGAGGCGAGGAGCTGGCCCACCACCTCGTCCACGTCCAGGGCGTTCATGAACAGGTCGGTGCGCTCGGCGAATTCCTTCTGGCGGCGCTCCGACTCCTCGGCCTCGGTGAGGATGTCGATGTCCCAGCCGGTGAGCTGCGAGGCAAGGCGCACGTTCTGGCCGCGGCGGCCGATGGCCAGCGAGAGCTGGTCGTCGGGCACCACCACCTCGATGCGATCGGCCTCCTCGTCGAGCACCACCTTGACCACCTCGGCCGGCTGGAGCGCGTTGACGATGAAGGTCGCCTGATCCGGGGACCAGGGGATGATGTCGATCTTCTCGCCCTGGAGCTCGCCGACCACCGCCTGGACGCGGGACCCGCGCATGCCTACGCAGGCGCCCACCGGGTCGATGGAGGAATCCCGCGAGATCACGGCGATCTTGGCGCGGGAGCCCGGATCGCGGGCCACCGCCTGCACGGTGACGATGCCGTCGTAGATCTCCGGCACCTCCTGGGCGAAAAGCTTGGCCATGAACTGCGGATGGGTGCGGGACAGGAAGATCTGCGGCCCTCTCGCCTCGCGGCGCACGTCGAACAGATAGGCGCGGATGCGGTCGCCCGGGCGGAAGGTCTCCCGGGGGATCAGCTCGTCCCGGCGGATGATCGCCTCGCCGCGGCCGAGATCGGCGATGACGTTGCCGTATTCCACCCGCTTCACGACGCCGTTCACCACCTCGCCGATGCGGTCCTTGTACTCCTGGTACTGGCGGTCGCGCTCGGCGTCGCGCACCTTCTGCACGATCACCTGCTTGGCCGATTGGGCCGCGATGCGGCCGAAATCGAAGGGCGGCAGGGTCTCGGCGATGGAATCGCCAACCTGGGCCGCCGGGTTGTGCCGGCTGCGGGCCTCCCGGAGGGTGATCTCGCGGGAGTCGTTCTCGAGCGCCCCGTCGTCCACCACCAGGAGATGCCGGGACAGGCGCAGCTCGCCGGTCTTCGGGTCGATGGTCGCGTGAATGTCGGTCTCGGCGCCGTAGCGGGACCGGGCGGCCTTCGCGATGGCGTCAGCCATGGCGTCGAGCACGATCTGCTTGTCGATCACCTTCTCACGCGCGACCGCATCGGCGATCTGCAAGAGTTCAAGCCTGTTGGCGCTGACTGCCATCGAGGTCGCTCCTTAATTCGGTTTCGTCTTGGACGGGCCGCGCGGTTCGGGCGCTTCAACCACGTCCGTGTCTTCATCGAGGTCGTCCGTGGTCGGCGCGGTTCCCCGGCGCAGCGATTCACGGACCAGCTCGTCGGTCATCACCAGGTGGGCCTCGCCCAGATCCGTCAAGGGCAGACGCGCGATGGGGTCGAGGCCCTCCTTCACGTCCGGCAACTCGACCACGAGCATCCCGTTCTCCACGCCCCGGAGGAAGCCCCGGAAGCGCTTGCGGCCCGCCAGAGGCACGGCCATCTCGATCTTCGCGTCGTAGCCGGTCCAGCGCTCGAAATCGCTGGCGCGCACGAGGGGCCGGTCGATTCCCGGCGAGGAGACCTCGAGATAATAGGCCTGGGGAATCGGGTCCTCCAGGTCGAGAACCGGCGAAATCGCCCGGCTCACGGTCTCGCAATCGGCCACCGACATGGTGCCGTCCGGCCGCTCCGCCATGATCTGCACGGTGCAGCCGTTCGTGCCGGTCACCTTCACCCGCACGAGATTGAAGCCCAGATCCTCGATCACCGGCTCGACGATGGCCGCCACACGGGCGGCCACGCCGCTTTCCGTCATCAGCCGCTTGTCGCGTTCGTTCGTCATGGCTCTCCGCAAGCTCCGGCCTTCAAGCAATAAAAAAGAGCGGACCCGGCGGGGCCCACTCTCGACCAGCAGCTTGACGCTGCAACCAGAGCTGACGGGGCGTATTTACCAACTGAAGGCCAAAAACGCAAGGGTCGCGAGCGCCCCCTTCGGGACAGGTAGCCGCAATCGCCTCCGGAAAGCTCCGCAATCGCGGCATCGCCCAAGCTGTGCTAGGCAAGTCCCTCCTTGAGAAGTCCGTCCTTGAGAAGCCTGTCCTTGGGGAGCCTGTCCCTGGAGAGCCGTGCCTTGACCCTATCCCGCATTCTCCTCCTGATGGCCGCGCTGCTCGCCGCAGGAGCGGCCTATTGGCGCTACAGCCGGCCGCAGGAGGTGGCCGTCGCGTCGCCCCGGCGCGGCGACGCCGCCGAGATCGTCTACGCCACCGGCGTGGTGGAGCCGCGAACCTGGGCCAAGGTGGCGCCCCTCCTGCGGGAGCGGATCGTCGATCTGTGCAACTGCGAGGGCGAGGCGGTGGAGCGCGGCGCGGTGCTGGCCCGCCTCGACAGCCGCCAGCCCGAGGCCAGCCTGGCCGAACTGCGTGCGCGGCAAAAATTCGCCGCCGCGGACTACGAGCGGGTCACCGCCCTCGTGGAGCGCCGGGTCGCAAGCGATCAGGCCCTCGACCGCGCCCGCAGCGAACTCGGCCAGATCGAAGCCCTCATCGCCGGCCAGCAGACGCGGCTCGAATCCTACATGCTGCGGGCCCCTTTGAGCGGGGTCGTCCTGCGCCAGGACGGGGAGGTCGGCGAGGTCGCCGAGCCGGGAACGGTGCTGTTCTGGGTGGGGGAGCCCAAGCCCCTGCTGGTGGAGGCGGACGTGAACGAGGAGGACATCCCGCGCGTGGCGGCCGGCCAGCGCGCCGTGCTCAAGGCCGACGCCTTTCCGGATCAGGTGCTGGAAGCCAGCGTGGATTCGATCACCCCGAAGGGCGACCCCGTGGCCAAGACCTACCGGGTTCGCCTCGCCCTGCCGGACGCGACGCCCCTGCGGATCGGCATGACCGTTGAGGTGAACGTGATCGCCCGGGTCTCCCAGGGGGCTCTCCTGGTGCCGACCAATGCGCTACGCAGCGGCGGCCTCTTCGTCCTGGAGGGCGGCGTCGCCCGCCGCCGGGACGTGAAGATCGGAATCCGCGGAGCCAGCAACACCCAGATCCTGTCGGGCTTGAGCGAGGCGGAAAGGGTGATCGTCCCCTTCCCGGAAGACCTGGCGGACGGCGCGAAGGTCGCTGAAAAGAGGGGATAGCATGCGCCTCATCCTCGAGCTTGCCGTCACGCACATTGCCGGACGCGGCCGGCAGACCGTCGTGGCGGTTCTGGGCGTCGCCCTCGGGGTCGGGTTTTCCGTCGCCATGGCGGCGCTCATGCAGGGGACCGAGAAGGACTTCATCGCCCAGCTCGTCGACACCATGCCCCATGTGCAGATCACGGACGAGCGCCGGGCCGCGCGCCGGCAACCGGCGGAGGATCTCTTTCCCGCAGCGAGCTTCGAGGGCCTGAGGCCGAAGGAGGACCGCCGCGGCATCCTCAACCCCGCCGCCGCCGCGGCCTCCCTGCGCGCCTGGGTGCCGGGCCGCATGGCGCAGAGCCTGCGCACGCAAGGGGTGGTGCGCTATGCCGGGCGGGACGTGGGCGTCTCCATCGTGGGCATCGACCCGGAGATCGAGGCGGCGGTGTCGTCGGTGGCGGGGGATTTCGTGGAGGGCGGTTTCGAGGCGCTCCGGTCCGGCGGGAACAACATCGTGGTGGGCGACCGCCTCGCCCAGCGGCTCGGCGCATCCATGGGCACTACCATCCAGCTCGTGGCCCCCAGCGGGCAATCCCGCGGCTTCAGGATCGTCGGGCAGTTCCATACGGGCAACAATGCCCGCGACGAGGGCGAGACCTACGTGCTGCTCAAGAGCGCCCAGATCCTCAGCGAGCGACCCAACGCCATCAACGACATCCGCCTGCGCCTGAACGATCCCGAGGCGGCCCCGCGGGTCGCCCGACAGGTGGAGGCGGAGCTCGGCTACAAGGCCGTGCCCTGGCAGGAGGCCAACGAATCGCTTCTCGAGGCCTTGGTGGTGCGCAACGTGGTCATGTACACGGTGGTGGGCGCGATCCTGCTCGTGGCGGGTTTCGGGATCTTCAACATCATCTCCACCATCACCCACGAGAAGGCCCGCGACATCGCGATCCTGAAATCCCTCGGCTTCACGCAAGGCGACATGCGCCGGCTGTTCCTGGTCGAGGGGCTGGCCCTGGGTTTTGCCGGCTCCCTGGCGGGCTGGCTGATCGGCTTTCTCCTGTGCTTCGCCTTGTCGCAGGTGGAGTTCAGGCTCTCGGGCGCGGGCGTCGGCCGCGAAATGACCCGCCTGCCCCTGTTCT
Source organism: Microvirga sp. (assembly GCA_035296545.1). Classification (GTDB taxonomy): domain Bacteria; phylum Pseudomonadota; class Alphaproteobacteria; order Rhizobiales; family Beijerinckiaceae; genus Microvirga. The sequence continues at coordinate 8,793 of DATHAU010000112.1, read as the reverse complement.
GGAGCGCCTGGCACTACCTGATCGCGGCCGGATTCGCCCTGGTGTCGGCAGGGGTCGCCGGCTACCTCCCGGCCCGGCAGGCGGCGCGGCTCAACCCGGTCGACATCATCCGGGGCGCCACATGAGCGCCCTGATCGAAGCCGGAAGCCTGACCCGCATCCTGCCCGCCATCGTGCCGGTGACCCTGGTGCGCGACGTGACGCTTACCGTCGGAGAGCGGGAGTTCATCGCCATCACGGGCCCGTCCGGCTCCGGCAAGTCGTCGCTTCTCTACCTGCTCGGCCTCCTCGACCGCCCCACCAGCGGCGCCTTGCGGATCGCAGGCCGGGACACGTCCCGGATGGACGACGGCGCCCTGGCCGGCCTGCGGCTCGACCTGCTCGGCTTCGTGTTCCAGTTCCACTTCCTGCTGCCGGAATTCACCGTGCTGAGAAACGTGGAGCTGCCCATGCGCAAGGCGGGCCGGCTCTCCGCCGCGGGGATGCGCGAGCGCGCCGCCGGCCTGCTGGAGGAACTCGGCCTCGCCGGCCACCTGGATAAGCGGCCCGACCAGCTCTCCGGCGGCCAGCGCCAGCGGGTCGCCGTGGCCCGGGCCTTGGCCAACGACCCTCGGGTGGTGCTCGCCGACGAGCCGACCGGCAGCCTGGACAGCAAGAGCTCCGAGCAGGTCTTCGCCATCCTGCGGGATCTCGTGCGCCAGCGCGGCAAGACGGTGATCGCCGTGACCCACGACATGGACATCGCCGCCCGGGCGGACCGGCGCATCCATCTCGTGGACGGCCGGGTGGTGAGCGACGAGCGCCTCGTCCGGGCGGCCGTCTGAAGGAAGCCGGTGGGGGCCGGACGGGTCTCAGACCCGCACGGATCTTAGATCCGCACGAAGGTCAGGTAGCTCGGCGCGCGCCCCTCGCGGATGGCCTTGGCCTCGTAGCGGGTGCCGGGCCAGCCCTCATAGGGCCTGCGCCAGTCCTCGGCGCGGGTCGCGGTCCAGCGGAAGCGGGCCGAGCGCAGGACCCGGGCGAGCACCCAGCCGACATAGTCGTCGATGTCGCTGGCAAAGCGCAGCTCCGCGCCGGGCTTCATGATGCGGGCCAGCATGGCGAGCATGTCGTCCGAGACGAGGCGGCGCTTGCGCTGGCGGCGCTTGGGCCACGGATCGGGGTAGAGGATCATGACCCGGTCGAAACAGGCGTCGGGCAGGCTTGGCAGGAGCCTGGTGACGTCGTCGTCCCAGACCCGGATGTTGTCCAGCCCTTCCTGGTCGATGGCGGCGAGAAGCTTGGCCATGCCGTTTACGAAAGGCTCGCAGCCGACGAAGTTCACGTCCCGGCGGGCGCGGGCCTGGGCGGCAAGGTGCTCGCCGCCGCCGAAGCCGATCTCGAGCCAGGTTTCCGGGGCGTCGGGATGGGGAAACAGGCAGGAGGGCGCCGCGCCCGGCGTCACGCGGATGGCGGGCAGGAGCGTCTGGACGAGCTCATCCTGTCCGGCGCGAAGCTTCTTGCCCTTCCGGCGCCCGAAGAAGGCGCCGGCCCGCTCGGCGGCTTCGCTCATCCCGGGTCAGAAGGCGGACTTCAGGGAGGCGGCGAGGTCCGTGCGCTCCCAGGAGAAGCCGCCATCCGCATCCGGCGTGCGACCGAAATGGCCGTAGGCCGAGGTGCGGGCGTAGATCGGCCGGTTGAGGCCCAGATGGGTGCGAATGCCCCGCGGCGAGAGATCCATGGCGTCCATGAGCACGGCCTCGAGCTGGCTTTCGTCCACCTTGCCGGTGCCGTGCAGGTCCACATAGATCGACAGGGGCTTGGCCACCCCGATGGCGTAGGAGAGCTGCAGGGTGCAGTTGTCGGCGAGGCCCGCCGCCACCACGTTCTTGGCCAGGTAGCGGGCGGCATAGGCGGCCGAGCGGTCCACCTTGGTGGGGTCCTTGCCGGAGAAGGCGCCGCCGCCGTGGGGGGCTGCGCCGCCATAGGTGTCCACGATGATCTTGCGGCCGGTGAGGCCGCAATCCCCGTCCGGTCCGCCGATGACGAACTTGCCGGTGGGGTTCACGTGCCAGACGGTCTGGGCCGAGATCCAGCCCTCCGGGAGGGTCTGGCGGATATAGGGCTCGACGATGGCGCGCACGTCCTCGGAGGTGAGATTCTCGTCCAGGTGCTGGGTGGACAGGACGATCTGCGTCGCGGCGACGGGCTTGCCGTTCTCGTAGCGCACCGTGACCTGGCTCTTGGCGTCTGGCCCGAGCACGGCCGCGCCGTTCGCCTTGGCCTTGCGGGCATGGGTCAGGTTCTCGAGGATCTTGTGGGCGTAGTAGATGGGCGCCGGCATCAGCTCCGGCGTCTCGTTGCAGGCGTAGCCGAACATGATGCCCTGGTCGCCCGCGCCCTCGTCCTTGTTGCCGGAGGCATCGACGCCCTGGGCGATATGGGCCGACTGGGCATGGAGATAGACATCGACCTCGGCGTTCTTCCAGTGGAAGCCGTCCTGCTCGTAGCCGATGTCCTTGATGGCGTCGCGGGCGAGCTGGATCACCTTGTCGGTGGTGATGGATTCGGGGCCGCGCACCTCGCCGGCGATCACGACCCGGTTGGTGGTGGCGAGCGTCTCGCAGGCGACCCGGGCCTCCGGCTCTGCGGCGAGATAGGCGTCGACCACGGAATCCGATATCCGATCGCAGACCTTGTCCGGATGACCTTCGGAAACCGACTCACTGGTGAAAAGATAGCTCGAACGCCGCACGGTTGAATTCCTTCAAAGCACAGGGAAGCGCCTGCAAAACGGGGCTGATGCGCCATGCTCATGCCGCAGCGGATCGTAAAGGTCAAGCGGACGCGTTCTTTATGACGAACGTTGCTCGCCGTCCTGAGCCGCCAGGGCCGTGACGAGCTGCAGGATGCTCTTGCGCACCTTGGGGTTCTTGATGCTGGTGAAGGTCCGGATGAGCTGAAGCCCCTCGGGGGTCGACATGACCTCCGAAATGTAGGGGGGCGCGTCCTCCTCGGCGAAGCCGGGATCGTTCTTGATGCTCTTGATGCCGTTGAAGAAAAAGTGGATGTTGACGTCCAGGATCTTGGCGATGTCCACAAGGCGCGCCACGCTGATCCGGTTCGTGCCCTTCTCGTATTTCTGCACCTGCTGGAACGTGAGGCCGAGCATGTCGCCAAGCTTTTCCTGGCTCATGCCAATGGAAATGCGGCGCATACGCACCCTGCTTCCCACTTCCTTGTCGATCGAGCCGGTCGATTTCTTCATTAACGCATGCTTTCTTGCCAAAGCGGACGCAACGTCGATCTCGATTGTCTTACAGATGAAAGGATCGGCGTCTTCGGCGTACAATCAGGGCCATTAAGCAGATCATAAGCGTGGCCGTCAAAGGAAAGATACCTGTTCGACCGTAAACAGTTCGAGAGATTGCAACCGGTAAATCCGCGTCGAGGACCCCTTCAACCGACAGTGGAAGACTGCCCACAAGACGCCCGTAAGGGTCGACCACGGCGGAAATCCCCGTATTGGCGGCCCGCACCAGCGGCAATCCCTCCTCCACGGCGCGCAGGCGGGCCTGGGCGAAATGCTGATAGGGGCCGGGGGTCCGGCCGAACCAGGCGTCGTTGGTCACGTTGAGGATCAGGTTCGGGCGGGGGCCGTCCGGCAGGGCCTCGCCGGGAAAGATCGCCTCGTAGCAGATGGACGCAGCCACCGGGGGCAGCCCCGGCACGGACAGGACCGCCCGGGCGGCGCTCGGCTCGAACCCGCCCGGAATATGAACGAACTGGCGCAGCCCCACGGCCCGGATGAGGGCGTCGAGAAACTTCGGGACATATTCCCCGAAGGGGACCAGGTGAACCTTGTCGTAGGAGCCGAGGATCGTGCCCCTGTCGTCGATCACCTGGATCGCGTTGTAGAACTTGCCCACGGCCTCGCCCGGCAGCGGCTCGTCCATGCGCGCAGCCCCGGTGACCAGCACCGATCCCGGGCCGAGAAGGGCGGCGATCTGGTTCAGCGAGCCCGGATCGCGATGGAGCAGGAAGGGAAAGGCCGATTCGGGCCAGACGAGATGGGTCGCCTGCCCGTTGCCCTGGCCGGGACTGGCGCTGAGGCCAAGGTAGCGCCGCATGATGGCGTCGCGGTTCCTCGGGTTGAACTTGGCGTCCTGGGGCAGGTTCGGCTGCATGATGCGAAGCCGCACGTTCTCGACGCTCGCCAGGGGCGCGGAGGGGATGCGCCAGGCCCCGAACGCCGCCATGGCGGCCAGAAGGGCCAGCGCAAGGCCCGGCGCGGTCCAGCGCTCGCGCCGCGCGCCACCGGTGAAGAGGAGGGCGGGCGCCGCGCCCATGATCGCGGCGAGAAACGTCAGGCCGTAGAGGCCGACCAGGGAGGCGCTCTGCATCAGCCAGAGGTTCTGGCCGAGCGCCATGCCGGGATTGTTCCAGGGAAAGCCCGTGAAGAGATGGCCGCGCAGCCATTCGCTCACGGTCAGGCCGAGGGCGAAGGCGAGGATCCGCCAGGCGTCCCGGGTCCAAAGGCAGCGGGCGAGGGCAAAGCCGAAGGCCGGGAAAAAGGCAAGCAGCGCCGGAAGGCCCAGCACGCCGAAGGGGAGCGCCCAGGCGAACTGGTCCGCCTCCACCAGGAAGGCCGCGCCGAGCCACCAGAGCCCGGCCACGAAATAGCCGAAGCCCCAGAGCCAGCCCACGAGAGCCGCCGACCGGACGGGAGCCCATCGCGACGGTCCGCTCTTGCCGGCCCCGTCCAGGAGCCAGACCGCGGGCGCGAGCGAAAGGGCGAGGGCCGGCAGGAGGCCGAAGGGCGGCATGGCGAGCGCCCCGACGGCTCCCGCCGCAAGCCCCGCGAGCCAGCGGCGCCATCCCCGGGCGAGGATGACGCGATCCGCCAGGGGCATCATTCCGCCGCGGCGCTTTCAGGGCGCGGGACCGGCGCAGGGGCGTCCTCGCCCCCCGCATCCGCGGCCGGGGCCCGGCGGTGGATGCGCAGGCGCTTCACGCGCCGGGGATCCGCGTCCAGCACCTCGAATTCCAGGCCCTCGGGGCCGACGATCAACTCGCTTCGCGACGGGACGCGCCCCGCGAGCGTCACGATGAAGCCGCCGATGGTGTCGATGTCCTCCGCGCCCTCCTCCTCGGTCAGGTCGACGCCCAAGGTCTCCTTGACCTCGTCGAGGCTGGCGCGGGCGTCGGCCACGTAGGTGCCGTCGGCTCCCTGAACGATCATGAGGGCGGTGGCGTCGTCATGCTCGTCCTCGATGTCGCCTACCACCATCTCCACGAGATCCTCGATGGACACGAGGCCGTCCGTGCCGCCATATTCGTCGATCACCAGGGCCATGTGGGTGCGGGTGGCCTGCATGCGCACCAGCAGGTCGATGGCCGGCATGGAGCGCGGCACGAACAGCACCGGGCGCAGGATGTTGGCGGAGGCCAGCGCCAGGGACAGGTCCACCTGCCCGAGGCTCGGCGGAGGCATCTCGTCGCCCGCCCCCGATTCCGAGGCGCCGCCGTCGGCCCGCATGGCGATGAAATCCAGGAAGTCCCGGATGTGGACCATGCCCTTGGGATCGTCGAGGGTCTCGCCGTAGACGGGCAGGCGGGAATGGCCCGCCGTGCGGAACAGGTTGAGCAATTCGCCCAGATTGGTGTCGGCCGCCACGGCCACGATGTCGGCCCGGGGCACCATCACGTCGTCCACGCGGATGCGGTGGAAGCTGAGCACGTTCTTCAGCATCGCCCGTTCCTGGGGCGAGAAGTCCGTGTCCTCCACGGCCTCTTCGAGGGCGTCCTCGAGGTCGTGGCGGATGGAGTCGCGGGGTTTCAGGCCGAGGCGGATCAGGACCCGGTCGTACCAGTGGTCCCGTGTGCCGTCATCCTCCGGAAAAGGGCGGACGGGGCGGTCGTTGCGACTTCGATCTTCGTTCATTGCCGTTGAGTTTCAGCGCAAACGTCTGCCGTCACGCTGCCATATCGCGATAGGGATCGGTGATGCCGAGACGGGCCAGCGCCTTCACCTCGAGAGCTTCCATGATCTCCGCCTCCGCCTCGACCTCGTGGTCGTAGCCGAGGAGGTGCAGAACCCCATGGACGATCAAATGGGCAAAATGATGCGCGAGTTCCTTGGATTCCTCCTCGGATTCGCGCGCCAGGGTCTCGAAGGCTAAAGCAATATCGCCCAGATGGCGAGGGCCTGCGGCGCCCGGCTGCTCCGGGGCCGGGAACGAGAGCACGTTGGTGGGCCGGTCCTTGCCACGCCAGGTGCGGTTCAGGTCCCGGAGCCGGGCGTCGTCGGCGAGCATCACGCTCGCCTCGAACGCCTCGTTCTCCTGGTCGGCAGCCGCAAGGGCGGCGTCTGCGGCCCTCTGGGCCAAGGTCTCGGCCCCCGGCAGGCGGGCCCAGTCGCCCGCCTCGATCATGATGTCGAGCTCGATCACGCCCTGCGGTCCCGGTCCCTGTAGGAGTGCTCCTGCGGCGGCGACTCGCGGAAGTCCCTGTCGTAGGCGGCGACGATGCGGCGCACCAGATCGTGGCGCACCACGTCGCCCTCCCTGAAGGTGACGCGGGCGACGCCCTCGACCCCGTTGAGGATGCGCACCGCCTCGATCAGCCCGGACTTCTGCCCGGGCGGCAGGTCGATCTGGGTCGGATCGCCGGTGATGATCATGCGCGAGCCCTCGCCGAGGCGGGTCAGGAACATCTTCATCTGCATGGTGGTGGTGTTCTGGGCCTCGTCGAGCAGGACCAGGGCGTTGGTGAGGGTGCGCCCGCGCATGAAGGCAAGCGGCGCGATCTCGATCATGCCGGTCTGGAGGCCCCGGTCCACGTGCCGCGCGTCCATGAAATCGTAGAGCGCGTCGTAGATCGGGCGCAGGTACGGGTCGACCTTCTCGCGCATGTCGCCGGGCAGGAAGCCGAGGCGCTCGCCCGCCTCCACGGCGGGGCGGGAGATGATCAGGCGGTCCACCTGCCCGGCCTCCAGGAGCGAGACCGCGTAGCCCACCGCCAGCCAGGTCTTGCCGGTGCCGGCAGGGCCTTCGGCGAAGACCAGCTCGTTCTGCTTGAGAGCCTTGATGTAGGTGTTCTGCGCCGCGTTGCGGGCGCGCACCGCCCCGCGCTTGCGGGTGGCCACCTGGTCGAAAGCGGTCAGCCCCGGAACCGGCTCCTCGGCCGTTGGAAACAGGGTGCCCTGCAGGGTGCTCTCCTCGATGGTGCCGTCCACGTCGCCCGGCCCCAGGTCGGCCCGCCCGCGGGCGCGCTCGTAGAGCTTCTCCAGAACGCGCCGCGCCAGCTCCGAGCCCTCGGGCGTGCCCTTGAGGGTGACCCGGTTGCCGTTGGCGATGGCGACCACGTTCAGGCGCCGCTCCAGATGGGCGAGGTTCTGGTCGTAATGCCCGAAGACGAGGCTGGCGAGGCGGTTGTCGTCGAAGGTGAGGATGATTTCGGCCTCTTCCTGGACGCCAGGGTGCAGATTGGCCGGGTTCCGTCCTTTTTGCGCTCGTGCGGTCGCGTTGTCCGCTGGCCTCAAATGCCTCTCCTTTGGTTGTTCGCCGCTTCCGGGCGAACGCTTCACGCCGCAGCCTGATTGCCGGGGCCGATCCATTCTCCGAACAGGCTGTTGGAGCCTGCCCGCACGATTCGCACCGTCACGATCTCGCCGACCCGGTGGCTGTCGGTCTCGAACTGCACGGCCTGCAGGTAAGGCGACTTGCCGGCCATCTGGCCCGGGTGGCGACCCGGCTTCTCCAAGAGAACGTCGAGACTCTGGCCAACGGTTCCGCGATTGAAAGCCTGTCTTTGGCTTTCCAACAGGTTTTGCAGGCGCGCCAGGCGCTCGGCCTTCACGGCCTCCGGAACCTGCGCGGCGATCTCCGCCGCCGGGGTGCCGGGGCGGGGGCTGTACTTGAACGAGAACGAGCTGGCAAAGCCCACATCGGCCACGAGCCGCAGGGTCTCGTCGAAATCCGCGTCGGTCTCGCCCGGGAAGCCCACGATGAAGTCGGACGACAGGGCGACCTTGGGCTGCGCCGCCCGGATGCGCTCGATCAGGCGGCGGTATTCGTCGCCCGTATGCCGCCGGTTCATGGCGTCGAGGATCCGGTCGGAGCCCGACTGCACGGGCAGGTGCAGGTAGGGCATGAGGGCGGGAAGATCCCGGTGGGCTTCGATCAGCTCCCCGTCCATGTCGCGGGGATGGCTCGTGGTGTAGCGCAGCCGCGCGATGCCCGGCACCTCGGCGAGGCGATGGAGCAGGCGGCCCAGCGACCAGACGGCGCCGTCCGGCCCCAGGCCGTGATAGGCGTTGACGTTCTGGCCGATGAGGGTGACCTCGCGCACGCCCGCATCCGCCAGGCGCAGGGCCTCGTCGAGGACTTTGGCCACCGGGCGCGACGCCTCGGCGCCGCGGGTATAGGGCACCACGCAGAAGGTGCAGAACTTGTCGCAGCCCTCCTGGATCGTCAGGAAGGCCGACACGCCCCGCCCTTGCGTCCGGGCCCGGGACGGGGCGGGCAGGTGGTCGAACTTGTCCTCGACCGGGAACTCCGTGTCGACGACGCGCCGGGTCACGGACTGCTTCAGGAGGGCCGGCAGGTTGTGGTAGTTCTGGGGGCCCACCACCACGTCCACGGCCGGCGCCCGGCGCAGGATCTCCCGGCCTTCGGCCTGGGCGACGCAGCCTGCCACCACCACCCTGGTCTCCCGCCCCCCGGCCTCGCGCTCCTGCTTCAGTTCGCGCACGCGCCCGAGTTCGGAATAGACCTTCTCGGCCGCCTTCTCGCGGATATGGCAGGTGTTGAGG
>DATHAU010000111.1:0-5526 GCA_035296545.1 Microvirga sp. | reverse complement strand
TCGCCGCGGGGAGCGGGGGCCCCGCGGGCCGCGGCGGCCCCGCGGGCCTTGCGCGGCGCGGGAGCCTCTTCCTCGGGCTGGCGCACCAGGCGCTCCACCACCACCTTGCGGCCTTCGCCGGAGGCGATCGCCCCGACGCGTTCGCGCTGGCGCTCGCCGCTTGCGGCGCGTGCCTCCTTCGGATCGGCGCCGCGGCGCGGCGCTTTCCTGCGCGGAGCGTCCTCGTCGGCCTCGCCGGCGCGCCAGACGCTCGTCTTCGGCTCCAGGCGCGAGGGGCGCCTTCTCGGCTCCTCCTCGTCCCGGCCGCGGCGCTCGCCGTCGCGGGCGCGGAAGAGCTTGTCATCGTCGCGGCGGCGCGGGCGCTCGTCGTCCCGGGCGGAGCGGGCCGGGCGCTCGCTGCGCTCCTCGCGCGCGTCACGCCCGCCGCGCTCCTCGCGCTCCTGCTTCTTCGGCGAGCCGAAGGGCGCGATGGGCTCGCGCACCGGGCTCTCGAAATCGACGCCCGCCTCCGCGGCGAGGGCCGCGCCGAGCTGGTCCTTGAGAACGCGGGTGCGCACCTCCTCCACCAGGCCCGGTTCGAGATCCCCGAGCTGGAACGGCCCGAAGGACATGCGGATCAGGCGGTTCACCTGCAGGCCCATGTGCTCCAGGATGCGCTTGATCTCCCGGTTCTTGCCCTCGCGCAGGCCCATGGTGATCCAGGCGTTGTCGCCCTGCACCCGGTCGAGGCGCGCCTCGATGGGGCCGTAATCGATGCCGTCGATGGAGATGCCGTCGCGAAGGCGGTCGAGATCGGCCTGGTTCACCTCCCCGTGGGCGCGCACCTTGTAGCGGCGCAGCCAGCCCGTGTCGGGATGGGCGATCACCCGGGCGAGGCCGCCGTCGTTGGTGAGGAGCAGCAGCCCTTCCGTGTTGATGTCCAGCCGCCCGACCGCCACCACCCGGGGCAGGTCCTCGGGCAGGTTGTCGAACACGGTGGGGCGTCCCTCCGGGTCCTTGGCGGTGGTCACGAGGCCGCGGGGCTTGTGGAACATCCACAGGCGGGTGCGCTCCTTGGCGGGCAGGGGCTCCCCGTCCACGGTGATCCGGTCGGCGGCGGTCACGTTGACGGCGGGCGAGTCCAGCGCCTTGCCGTTGAGCGTCACGCGGCCCTCCGCGATCAGCACCTCCGCATCGCGGCGGGAGGCGACGCCCGCGCGGGCGATCACCTTGGCGATGCGGTCCTCGGACGGCTCCTGGGGCTCGGCCTGAACCTCCGGGCGCTCCTCGCGGCGCGGACGCTCCTCGGCGGCGCGGTCGAAGCGGCGCGGGCGCTCGTCGCCGCCGCGGGCGGGGCGGTCGCCCTCGTCGCGGCGGGGGCGGAACGGCTTGTCTGCGCCTTCGCCGCGAGGCCGGAACGGCCTGTCGCCTTCGGGCCGGGGGCGGCGGGGGCGCTCGTCGGCGTCGCGGCCCCGGACAGGCCGGTCGCCGCCCTCGCCCCGCGGGCGGAACGGCTTGTCGCCATCGCGGCTGCGGAAGGGTTTTTTGTCGCCGCCTTCCCGGGGCTTGCGGGGGCGGTCGCTCCCGCTGCGGTCGTCGCCTGTTCGGGCGCGGAAAGGGCGATCCCCGTCTTCGCGGGGCTTGCGGAAGGGCTTGTCGCCGGATGTGCTGCGGCCGCGGTCGGAGCGTCCGGGCGGACGGCCCTTGCGATTATCGTCGTTGCTGTCGGTCATGGGAGCCTGATAGCAGAGGAGGATGAGAGAAGCGAGGGCTCACGAAACGCAAGGATCGCGGCAGGGATCATGAACAACGCCGGCTCCACCCCATTCGATCCTGGGACGCCAGGCTCCGAGAGGGCCGACCCCGAGAGAACCGATCCCATGAGCGCCGCCTTCGCCGAGGCCCGCGCCGCCGGGGCGCGGGGCGAGGTGCCGGTGGGCGCGTGCATCGTGAAGGATGGGCGCATCGTCGCCTCGGCCGGAAACGCCCCCCGCGAGATGCGCGATCCGTCCGCCCATGCGGAGCTGCTCGCCATCCGCCGCGCCTGCGCGGCGCTGGACGACGAGCGGCTGCTTGGCTGCGATCTCTACGTGACGCTGGAGCCCTGCGCCATGTGCGCGGCGGCGATCTCGTTCGCCCGCATCCGGCGGGTCTACTACGGGGCCCCCGACCCCAAGGGCGGCGCGGTGGACAGCGGCGTGCGCTTTTTCCGGCAGCCCACCTGCCACCATGCGCCGGAGGTCTATGGCGGCATCCGCGAGAGCGAGGCGGCGGCCCTGCTGCGGGCCTTCTTCGAGGGGCGGCGGTGATCCTGTCGGGCAAGCGCCGCCAGCAAGCCAAGGCTCCAAAGGCCGATTATTCCCATCAGCGTCAGTTTGTAAGCCGTGTCAGGAACGATCCAGGATCACAGCAGATTGATTTTTTCGAAAATATGTACTTATATGTGTACAGATTGCGAGGAAGCCAAGATGCCCCATGTCAACTTCACCGAGTTTCGCCAGAACCTTGCCTCCCACATGGACGAGGTCTGCAACAGCCGCGCGCCGCTCGTGGTGACCCGGCAGAAGGGCCCGTCCGTGGTGGTCCTGTCGGAGGAGGAATATGAGGGCATGCAGGAAACCTTGCACCTCCTCAGAAGTCCGAGGAATGCCGCGCGCCTGCTGAAATCCATTGAGGCTCTCAATGCCGGGCAGGGGATCGAACGCGACTTGGCGGAATGAAGCTCGTCTGGTCCCCGGAAGCGTGGTCCGATTATCTGCATTGGCAGGAAACGGATCGGGAGATGGTCGCGAAGATCAATGCCTTGATCAAGGATGCGTCGCGCAATCCGTTCAAGGGTCTCGGAAAGCCGGAGCCGCTGAAGGGCGTTCTCAGCGGCTGGTGGTCCCGGCGCATCACGGGCGAGCACCGGCTCGTCTATCGCGTGGCGGGAAAAGGCGATGCGCAGGCTCTGGAGATCGCCGCCTGCCGCTATCACTATTGAGCGGACGGCTCTCTCAGGACGAAGCCAGGAACGCCTGCAGCGCCTCCAGGGTCGCGCCCGGGTTCTCCTCGGCCACGAAATGCCCCGAGGTGACGCCGAGCCCCGTGATCTTCGGCGCGAAGCTCCCGCGCCAGACGTCGAGGGGAGCCGGCGCCTCGCCGGCCGGGCCGCTGACCAGATAGAAATCGCTCCAGATCAGCTGCACGGGGCAGGAGATCGTCCTGCCCGCCGCCAGATCCGCCTCGTCGTGCTCGATGTCCCGGGTCGCCCCCGCCCGGTAATCCTCGCAGAAGGCGTGGATGCGGGTGGGCTCGTTGCAGCTCTGGCGATAGGCCTCAAACGCCCTCCGGTCGAGGAAGGCGAGGTCGCCCGCCGCCGACCAGGCCTTCAGCAGCCCCTCGAAATAGGGCAGGGGATCGCGGCCGATCTCCTCCTCGGGCTTGGGGTGGGCCTGCGAGAGGAAGCCCCAATGGGCCTCCGGGATCTTTCCGGCCTTCATCTGCGCCCACACATGGAAGGTCGGCAGGATGTCGAGGAGCGCCAGGCGCTCCACCCGGCCCGGATGGTCGAGGGCGAGCCGGTAGCCGACCCGCGCTCCCCGGTCGTGCCCCACGATCCCGAACCGCACGGCCCCGAGCTCTTCCATCACCCGCACCACGTCGCGCCCCATGGCGCGCTTGGAATAGGTCTCGTGCGCCGCGTCGCCCCGTGGCGCGGCGGACCAGCCGTAGCCGCGCAGGTCCATGCACACCACCCGGTAGGTTTCGGCGAGCGCCGGCGCGAGGCGGTGCCACATGGCGTGGGTCTGCGGAAAGCCGTGCAGCAGCGCCAGGGGCGGCCCGTCGCCCCGCGAGCGGGCGAAGATGCGGCCCGCCTCCGTGTCGATCCAGTGGCTCTCGAAACCGGGAAAGAGGTCGTCGCTCATAAGGGGCTGCCTGCGGGAGAGATGGATTTGCTGCTCATTCTAGAGCAGCCTGCCTGAATTCCGACCCATGTTCCCGGCAAGCGCCGGAACCTCCACCGTCATCCCGGGGCCGCGCAGCGGAGCCCGGGATCCATAACCGCTGACAATTGGCGATAAGGCGCAGCGGACGCCATGGCCTCTTCCCGCATACCGTCGTGGTTATGGATCCCCGCCTGCGCGGGGATGACAGTCGAGGTTCCGGCGCTCGCGCCTCCTCAGCTCCGCTCGCGCTCCACCGCGCGCCAGCCGATGTCGCGGCGGCAGAAGCCCTGGGGCCAGTCGATCCGGTCCACGGCCTCGTAGGCCCCCGCCTGCGCCTGCGAGATCGTGGCGCCGAGCGCGGTGACGTTGAGCACCCGCCCGCCCTGGGCCGTGATCCGGCTACCGTCCTGCCTCGTGCCTGCGTGGAAGACCATCACCCCGTCCATGGCCTCGACCCTGTCGATGCCCCTGATCTCTGAGCCCTTCTCCACCGCGCCGGGATAGCCTTGCGCCGCCATCACCACCGTGAGCGCCGCCTGATCGGTCCAGTGCAGGGACATGCCGCTCAGCGCCCCCTCGCAGGCGGCCAGCAGGGCGGCCACGAGGTCGGAGGCGAGGCGCGGCAGGAGCACCTGGGTTTCGGGGTCGCCCAGGCGGGCGTTGTATTCGATGAGCTGCGGCCCGCTCTGCGTGAGCATCAGCCCCGCATAGAGGATGCCCCTATAGGGCGCGCCCCGCGCCTTCATGCCGGCGAGCGTCGGCCCGATGATCTCCCGCATGGCGCGGTCCTGAAGCTCGGAGGTGAGGACGGCGGCGGGCGAATAGGCGCCCATGCCGCCGGTGTTCGGGCCCCGGTCGCCGTCGAAGACGCGCTTGTGGTCCTGGGCGGTGCCGAAGGGGATGGCGGTGGCGCCGTCGCACAGGGCGAAGAAGCTTGCCTCCTCGCCGTCGAGAAAGGCCTCGATCACCACCTCCGCGCCCGCCGCGCCGAGGCCGCCGCCGATCATCAGGTCGATGGCGCCTTCCGCCTCCTCGAAGGTGGCGGCCACCACCACGCCCTTGCCGGCCGCAAGGCCGTCGGCCTTCACCACGATGGGAACGCCGCAGCCGCGCACGTAAGCCTTGGCCGCCCCCGCATCGGCGAAGCGCCGGTAGGCCGCGGTGGGAATGCCGAACTCGGCGCACAGGTCCTTGGTGAAGGCCTTCGAGCCCTCGAGCCGGGCCGCCTCCCTGCTCGGGCCGAAGGCCTTGATCCCGGCAGCCGTCAGGTCGTCCACCAGGCCCGCCACCAGGGGCGCTTCCGGCCCCACCACCACGAAGCCGATGCCCATGACCCGGCAGAAATCGATCACCGCCCGATGGTCGGCGACGTCGAGCGCCACGTTCGACCCGTGCTGGGCCGTGCCCGGATTGCCGGGGGCGATGAAGAGCTTTTCGCACAAGGGGCTCGCGGACAGCTTCCAGGCCAGCGCATGCTCGCGTCCGCCGGAACCGATGAGAAGAATGTTCATGCCGCGCCCTCCTGGAGATCGTTGCGCTCTTAGCGGCTCCGGCGGTTCGCGCCTACTGGGAAATTGCGTCGCGGCCACGCCCCGGCCGGGGCGCGGCAAATTGTACG
>DATHAU010000110.1:0-14992 GCA_035296545.1 Microvirga sp. | reverse complement strand
GTCGGGAAGGAGCCGGCTCGCTCGTTCGAGCGCCTCCCGGCCGTTCTGGGCCGTCTCGATCTCATACCCTTGCGCCTCAAGGCGCACCCTGACGATCTCGATGTTTTCCTCGACGTCGTCCACGACCAATATGAGGGGGTGCGCGCGCATGGGCATAGGGGTCTCATTCCAGGAGTTCACGGATCGTGGCGAGCAGCTGCCGCGGGCTGAAGGGCTTCGCCACGTACCGGTCGCAACCGGCGGCCCGCGCGCTCTCCTTGTCGCCGGTGAGCGCATAGGACGTGACGGCGACGATCGGGATCGCTTGCAGCTTGGGATCGGCCTTGATGCGGCGGATCGCTTCGTAGCCGTTGAGGACGGGAAGCTGGATGTCCATGAGGATCAGATCGGGGACGTAGTTCGCCGCCGCCGCAACCGCGGCCTGGCCGTCATGGGCCTCGACGATGTCGAACCCGGCATTGGACAGCAGGTCGCGCATGATGCGCCGGTTGTCCTCCGTGTCCTCGACGATCAGGATCCTCTTGGGGGTCATGCGGCCTCCGTCACGGAACCGGCCGCCAGGGGAAGGTCGATGGTGAAGGTCGACCCGCAGCCCAGGGCGGATTGAACTTCGATCCGTCCGCCATGCATCTCCACGATGCGCTTCGAGATCGCGAGCCCCAGGCCGGTTCCGTTGTTGCCGTGGGCGGCCGCATTGGAGCCCTGCTGGAAGGCCTCGAAGATCAGCTTCTCGTCCTTGGGCGAGATGCCTATTCCCGTGTCCTTGATGGCGATCCGAATCCGCCCGTCCTCCACCGCGGCCGAGATGTCGACAAAGCCCGTATCGGTGAATTTGATGGCGTTGCCCACGAGGTTGACGAGCACCTGGGTCAGCCTGCGCTCGTCGCCGTTCCCAGCCGGCAATCCGTCCGGCACGGAAGCCTGAAGGGCAAGGCCCTTGGCCTTGGCCAGCGGCTCCGTGGTGGAGACGACGGATTGGACCAGGTCGAGAATGGAATAGGGCTCGCGGGTGATCAAAAGCTCTCCGGCCTCGATCTTGGACAGGTCGAGGATGTCGTTGATGAGGGCGAGCAGATGGCGGCCGTTCACCTGAACCCGCGAGAGGACCCCGTGCGCCTTGTCGGGCAGGGAGCCGTAGAGGCCGTCGATGAGCAGTTCCGTATAGCCCAGGACCGCGTTCAAGGGGGTGCGAAGCTCATGGCTCACATTGGCGAGGAACCGGGACTTGGCATGGCTCGCCTCCTCGGCATGCTGCTTGGCCTGGCGCAGGGCCTCGTCGCGGGCGTGGCGCTCCGTGATGTCGCGCACCACGCAGATCAGGTCGCCGCCCTGGATCATGGTCAGGGAGACGTCCTGGGGGAAGGAGGTGCCGTCGCGCTTCAGGCCGACGGCCTCGCCGTTCCAGTGGCCGTCCTGAATCACCTTCGGGATCGCCTCAGTCTCGAGGCGCGCGCTCTCCTCCTCGCCGTAGAGCTGCTTCCAGCTCCGGCCCTCCAGCTCCGACGGATGATCGTAGCCGAAAATCTTGACGTGGGCGGCATTGAGATATTCATAGGTGGAATCCGGCCCCAGAATCGCCATGCCGTCCATGGCGGCTTCCATGGCCGCGAGATGCCGGCGCAGGACATCCTCGATGCGCTTCAGTTCGGTGATGTCGAAATAGGTGAGCATCCGCCCGCCGTCGGGAAGCGCAACGGCGCGGTACTGGATGATCCGGCCGTTCTTCAGCCGCATCTCCCGCGGGGCGGCATTCCCCAGCCTGATCTCGTCCACGCGGCTCTTCTTGTAGGTCTCCCAGTCGCCGTTGGGCACGTCGTAGACATTGAGCTCCCGGCTCTTCTCCATATCATCGTCGAGGGAGCGGGATTGTTCATAGAATTCCGCCGGTATCTGCCAGATCTTGCGATAGGCCCGATTGGCGAGCCGGATGCGGAAATCGGGATCGAGGAACAGGATGCCGTATTGGATGGTCTCCAGGACCGCGTTGAGGTCGCGCAGGGCCGCTTCGGTTTCCTTCTTGGCGAGCCTGAGCTGCTCCTCCCGGTGCTTGAGCTGCGAGATGTCGTTGAAGGCGAACAGGAGCGCGGGCGTAGCCTCGTAATCGGCGAACGAGGCGTTGACCAGGGCCCAGAACTGGTGCCCGTCGGGCCGCTGCAGGAGCACTTCCAGGTCCCGCACGCGGCCGTCCCGGGACAGGATGTCCATGATCCTGGTGCGATCCGCGGGATTGGCGTAGTAGTCGAGGGCGGGGGTTCCCTGGATGTCCTCCGAGGGAAGGCCCACCGCCTCGGCGGTGCGGGCGTTGGTATAGAGGATCTTCCCGTCGGACAGGCGCGTCACCGCAAGCGGGAAGGGGGCAAGCTCCAAGAGCCGCCGCTGACGCTGCTCGGCGAGCGCAATGGTGTCGAGGGCCCGCTTCTGCTCGCTGATGTCCACATAGGTGAGCATCCGGCCGCCGTCGGGCAGCGACACGCAGTTGTAGCGAAGCACTCGATCCTTCAGGGTCTGGATCTCGATGGCGGCCCTGTCGCAGTGCCTGATGCCCTCCATGTGCTGCTCGATGAAGGCTTCCTCGTCGCCCGAATCGACCCCGATGACGCGGCTGTGATGCGCGATCAGCTCGCGGATCGGCGTTCCCTTGGCGATCAGCGGATCGGGAGCGGTCCACATCTCCTTGTAGGCCCGGTTGGCGAGGCGGATCGTCAGGTCGGGGCTCAGGAAGAGGATGCCGTAGTCGATGGTGTCGAGAAGGGCGTTCAGCTCCCGGTGGCGCGCCAGTTCCCGCTCGGCGCGCTCGCGCTCCGCAAGCTCGCGGGCGAGCTCCTCGTTCAGTTTGGCAAGGCTGGCGCTGCGCTCGTTGAGAGCCGTTTCGCGGGCGTCGATCTGCCGGGCCATGGTGGTGAAGGCTTGCGCCAGCTCACCGATCTCGTCGCTGCGGTGAAAGTCGAGATGCGTCTTGAAGCGGCCCTTCGCGACGGAGCCGGTGGCCCGCACCAACTGGCGCAGGGGCACGGCGATCTGGCTCCTGAGGGTCGACATCAGGATGATGATTTCCAGGATCAGGGCGAGCGCGCCCATGATGAGGATGAGACGCGCCGTCTTCCAGGCGCTTTCGGCCGCGAGAGCTAGCGGGAAAACCGTCGCCAGGGTCCAGCCGGGACCACTCAGCTTGGTGACGGCGACAACCTCGTTTTCGTTCTGGTTGCGGATGACGGTCTGATCGGGAGTGCGTTCCAGGGTCAGCCGATGGATCTGCTCCAGATGGGGATCGCCGGTTTCATTGATGGGGAGAGAGCCGCTGCGCGCCTGGATGGCGTCCATGAAGCGCGGATGGGCGATGACGCGCCCTTCCTCCGAGAAGAGGACGCTGTAGCTGCCGCCCGGATCCGAGCTGACCGCCCGCCCAATCAGGTCATGGACCAGGATGTCCTGCCCGATCTGGATCAAGGGGCGATTGTCGACCACGGCCGGGCGCGTGACGGACACGAGCCAATCGTTGATGCCGTAGTCGAAATAGAGTTCGGACCAGCGCTCCCTGGTCGAGTCCACCGCGACGCCGGACCCTGCCACGAGAACCTCGTCCTTGTTGTTGGAGAGCAGGTTCAGCTTGCCGAAGATCTCCCAGTCCCCGGCGCGCAGGGCCCAGGGCTGCCCCGGCCAGTACATGATGACCGCGCCCTCCGGCGTCACCACGTAAAGGTTGGCGAACTGGCTCCGCCAGGCCGGACCGAACTGGGTGATCAGATCGAAGGCCGCGATGAGCCGCCGCTTGAGGTCGCGGTCGGCGGTCACGTGCTTGCCGATGAAGCCCGTCACCCCATAGGTCTTGAAGACGTCCTCGGTGAGCCGGGTGGTTCCGTCGGGGCGCTGCTCGAACAGGGCGGAGAAACGCTGCTCCGCGCCCTGGGGATCGAGTTGGCTGATTTCGCGAAGATAGGCTTCCGAGAACGTGCGGATGTTGCTGCTCGCCAGGTCGAAGATCGCGCTTTCCCTGACCCGTCTTTGCTCCACATAGCGTTCCAGGTTCTCCACGGCCTGCTGCTCGAAGCCGGTGCGGACGTGCCAGTAGCTCAGGATCGTCGCCGCGGCCACCACCAGGCTGATGCGGATGGCGATCTTCCGGAGCGTCTGGAGCGTAATCGAACGTCTGGGGCTGGCGGCCTTGGGCTGCTGCACATGGTCTAGCGTCGTCATGGCACGGCTCTGGCCAGGGGAGGGGAATCCTTGATGCCGAATTTCCTGGCGATCCGGGCATTGAAGAACAACTCGCCGTCGCGGTTGTAGGAGAGCGGGATGTCCCTGGGCGGAACCCCTTCGAGAATGCGCAGCGCCGCGTTGGCGGCCCAGCGGCCCTGCTCCTCCGGGCTCTTCACCACGCCGATGAGGCTCACCGCGGTGAGCCATTCGAAATCGGTTCCGCTGGGGATCTCGCTGCGATCCTCCGCGAGGCGCCTGGCGTCGGCGGGGTCCCAGTCGGGGAGGGCTCCCACGCCCAGGATCATGAGCATGTCGACCTCCTGCTGCGCGCGCAGGAACGCCGCCTTCCAGTCGGCATGGGAGCTGACCAGATAGGTTTTCTCGTAGGTGATCCCGAAGAGCCGCTCGTGATAGGTCAGCTCCTTGCGCTTCACCTCCGTGTCCTCGGACAGGAAGCCGAGGCGGGGGCCGCGGGCGTTCCGGCGCAGCAGGCGGACGATCTGCGGGATCGGGGAGACTTCCACCATGCCGGTGGTGTTGCGATAGGGCAGGCCATAGGCCGAGGCATCCCAGTTCAGGCCGCAGAACACGACCGGAATCGACGCATCGCGCAGATGCGGCATGACGAGGTGCTGCGCAGCAGGGTCGTCGCTGGTGGTGACCACGTCCGGCCTGAACTCCGCGATCGCCTGCTTGGCATCCTGAACGGCTTCCAGGATGTGCTTCTCGGCAGGCCGCCTCTTCGTGTCCAGGTAGAACACGCGCAACTCCACATTCTTGTCCTTCAGGGTATCGCGCAGCGCGGCCACGATCCGGTCGTTCCACTCATTCCCCTGATGATAGGAATCGACGTGAAGCACTCTCCTGGCGGCTTCCTGGGCTTGGATCGTTCCGGCAAGAAGGATGGTGGTCAGGACACCAAAAAGGGCGAGATGAAGGGCGCGCGCGCCATGGCAGCGTTGCCCGCGCATGCGCCGGGTCCAAGAATATGCAAGATCGAAGCGTCGTGACATGGCTTGAAACCGTTTGTCTGAGCCCCCGGCTGCCTGGGCGGGAGGTATGCCATTCTTGAGAACTCTCCCGGGCCGATGCCTTGCGCCTGAGTTTTGCTTTTCGGCACCATAATATCGTGCGATGCAGTAGCTCCCAACTATCTTTTGTGTTCCAGTCTTCTTAAGGGGTAGCGCTGACTGGATTCTTTACGCCAGCGCTCGGTGATCCTGCTTCTCTCCTGACGACGCAACACAATAGCCAGCCCATCGCTTTGTAACAGGATTTCAGGCGACATGCGTGGAGCGACCGGCAGCGGGATGAGCCTCCGGTGGAAAGCATGCTTCGCAGATCGCCGCGACATGCCGATTATCCGTTCCGCAGCAGCCCCCCATGACGCAGAGATGCTGCAACTGCCCGCGCAGGGATTTGTAGCGCCGGCCGAGGTCGACCGGATCGCCCGCATCCAGTTCCGTCGCCGCATCCAGCTCGGCGTGGCTCAGGGTGGAGGCATTGGCCCGCAGGCCGCCGATCCGCCCGAGCCAGGCCGCCGGATTCGCCACGACTCCGGCGAAATGCACCGGATGGGCGCAGTTGATCATGTAGTAGACCGGGCTCGAACCCGTGGCGGCGTCGACCGCCTCGATGGCGTCCTGCAACCTGTCCCCGGACGGCAGGCGGCCATCCGTCTCCAGGGTGAAGGAGATCACCGCCGGCAGCCCGCAGGCCTGGGCCGCTCTTGCGATCCCGATGGCCTCCTCCGGATAGGTCATGGTCATGGCGCTCACCATGTCGGTTTCCGCGTCGCGGAACGTCTCCATCTGCGAGGCGTGATAATGCTGCGCCTCATCGGCGCTCATGCGGCCCGTAGCGATGTAGCCGTCGCCCCGGGGGCCCAGGATGCCGTTGATGACGATGGGGGTTCCCGGAGCCGCATAGGCCTCGCGCAGCTCGCAGGCGAAGGCCACCGAGCGACGCTCGATGTCGGCAAGCTCTTCCGCCGAATAGCCGAGCTTCATCCCCCAGTCGCGATTGCTCCGCCAGGTGACCGTGTCGAGAATGAAGCCCATGTTCCGCTTCCTGGCCGTCTCCAGGTAGGGAGCGAAGTAGGTTCTAAGGGTGTTCCGGCCCTCCTCGGTCATGACGAGGGGGAAGGCGGCAAAGCACGGCAGGTCGATGCCGTCGTGAAAGACCAGCGTCGTCTCCAGGCCGCCGTCGGTGAGAAAGTTCGCATTCCGCAGCTGCGGGAGATCGGATCGATACAAAGCCACGACGCTTCTCCATGTCAAAGCCCAGCCTGGACGGTTGAATCGAACTGGGACCGGAATCTGTGATGTGGATCACAGGGCGTCCTCGTCGGTCTCAGGCCCGTCTGCGCCGGCCGGCGCCCAGAGGCGCGCCGGTTGCAGGACGCGGACGCGGTTGCGGCTCAATTCGATCCACCCCTCGCGGCGCCAGGTCTGAAGCTGCCGGTTGACGCTCTCGCGGGTGGCCCCGACGAAGATCGCCAGTTCCTCCTGGCTCACGTGCAGGTCGCTGCCGAAATCCTCGCTCAGGGCCACGAGGCGGTGGGCAAGCCGCGTTTCCAGCGGCAGGAGAGCCCTTTCCTCCATCTGCGCGCTCATCCAGCGGATGCGCTCGCACAGGAGTTCGATGATGCGGATGGCAACGGTCGGCCGCTTCACGAGGAGATCGAGGAAGTCACGCCGGTAGACCATGTAGAGCTCGGTCCGCTCCACCGCCACCGCGTCGGCCGTGCGCGGGCGGCCGTCGAGAAGGGCGACCTCGCCGAAGACGTCGCCGGAGCCGAGCAGATTGAGGGTCAGCCGCCGGCCCGAGGTGCTTCCGGTGGCGATGCGGATCTGCCCGCGGCGCACGGCGTAGAGCGCATCCCCCGCGTCGCCCTTGTGAAACAGGCTCTCCTCCCGTTCGAGGCGCCGCGTCACGCACAGCAGGGCGATGGCCTCGATGGCTTCCTTGCCAAGCCCTGCGAAGAAGGGATTGGCGCCGAGTAGGAGCGCCAGATTGCGCGGTTCAGCCATGAGCATGCCTCCGAACGGAAATGATCAGCGTCGACACCATGTGATCCGGGTCACAGAAGGCGGGATGGGAAGGGCGCATCGTTGCTCGTGAGGATGATCGGCGAGGGCGCCTTTCCCTCCTCCCCCGGTCGGACCCAGGTTCGGCCATTCTAGCAGCAGATGTGCTTGGAGGCATACCATGACGCACTTTTCCGGTTCGATGGGCGGTTCGGCCCACGCTCAATCCGGGTGGATGGCGCGGGCCATCATGGAAAGCGGCATCAAAGCAGCCCACCACTTCGTGGCGCTCATGAAGCAGGCCGCTGCTCGCGAGCGCACCCGCAGAGAACTCAAGGAACTCGACGCCCACATGCTTCGCGACATCGGGCTGGAGCCGTTCGACACCTATTACGGCTGGCGCGGCCCCAGGGGCTGACGGAACGGCCGCCTTCCTCTTCATCCGGTTCGGGCGGGCAGGCCCCTGCCGAATCCCGGCTCTCACAGGAGAATGACCATGGGCTTCTATGCCCGCTACATCGGACCCAAGTTCGTCAGCTGTCTCTGCTCCATGGAGGATGTCACGGCTGAGCGGGAGCGGATCATTCCCCTGGCCCACGGAGTGGTTCTGGAGATCGGGATGGGGCCAGGCCTGAACCTGCCTTTCTACAATCCCGACCAGGTTACGAAAGTGATCGGCGTCGACCCGAACCAGGCGTTTCTCAGGCTCGGCGAATCCCGCCGGCAGGCCAGCCCGGTTCCGCTGGAGGTCATTCGCGCGCCTGCCGAAGCGCTTCCCCTCGAAGCGGCATCCGTCGACACCGTTGTGATCACCTACACGCTCTGCTCCGTCGACGATCCCGAGCAGGCGCTGCGGGAGGTCCGACGCGTTCTCAAGCCGGGCGGAAAGCTTCTCCTGCTCGAGCACGCATTGTCGCCGGAGCCCGGCGTGGCGCGCTGGCAGCATCGGCTCAATCCGATCTGGCGCTCCCTTGCGGTCGGCTGCAACCTGACCCGTCCGGTGTCCGAACTTCTCCAACGCGCCGGGTTCGATGTCCAGGACATCGAGGAGTATTATCTCGGCGGAGCTCCTCGCGTCATCGGTTTCCACTGCAGCGGCATCGCTCAGGCCGCGTGACGGCGCGGCCCATGCGCCGCCCTCGCGGCGTCTCCGCGCTGGCCGAAAGACGAACCTTCCCTGAATCGCCGTTGTGAACGGATCACCGGTCGCGGGTGATCGGAACGACATTCGCCCCGTGCCCCCGGTTCGGCTTTTTTCGGGACGCGTTTCCGAGTGCGGCAGCCGCGGCGGACAGGAGGTCCTCCGGGCGGTAGGGCTTTCGCAGCAGCGGGAATCCTTCGTCTTCCGGGTTTCCGGCAGCCTCGTTGTAGCCGGTCGCCAGCACCACCGGCAGGGAAGGCCAGCGGCTGCGGATCAGGCGCGCCAGGTCGAGGCCGTTCATTCCGCCGGGCATGACGATATCCGAGAACACAAGATCGAAGCGTTCGTCCTGTTCGAGCTTGCGAAGCGCCTCGGACGCATCGCCGACATGCACGACCGAATGCCCCCATTCGGCGAGAACCGCCGCGGCAAGCTCCGCCACCTGCGGGTTGTCCTCCACGACGAGAATGCGAACCGAGCGCTGTGGCTCCGACGGCATCGCGGCAGGCTCGCCGGCGGCAGCCTGCGCATCCGCGCGGGGCAGGTAGAGCGTCACCGTCGTCCCATGCCCGGCCTCGCTGCGCAGATCGACGGAGCCCCCCGATTGCTGAACGAAGCCGTAGACCTGAGCGAGGCCGAGGCCCGTGCCCTTTCCCACATCCTTCGTGGTGAAGAACGGCTCGAACGCCCGGGCGAGCACGTCCGGCGGCATGCCGGATCCGGTATCGCTCACCTCGATCGCAACGGCCGTCTTCGCATCTCCGGGACGCAGGATCGTGTTCCTGGTGCGGACCACGAATGCGCCGCCCTTCGGCATCGCGTCCCGGGCATTCGCCGCGAGGTTGATCAGGGCGATGCGGAGCTGGGCCGCATCCACCTTGACCTGCCAGAGATCGCCCGAGAGGTCGAGTTCGACCCGGATGTCGCCGCGCAGAGACTGCGCGAGCATGTCCTGCATGCCGGAGATGAGCTCGTTCAGCTCGACCACCTCGGGCTGGAGCGATTGCCGCCGCCCGAAGGCGAGGAGCTGCGCGGTGAGCCGACGCCCCTGTTCCACGGCGTGAAGCGCGTTCTCGATCAGCCGCGCGCGCCGTTCCTCCGACGCGCGCTTCAGGAGGTCGAGATTGCCCATGACGACGGTCAGGAGATTGTTGAAGTCGTGGGCGATGCCGCCCGTGAGCTGGCCGAGCGCCTCGATCTTCTGCGCCTGGACGAGGCGGCCCTCGGCCCGCTCGCGCTCGGCGATCTCCTGCTGCAGGCGCGCGTTCGCCTCGATGAGCGCGAGCTCCTGCTCCTTCGCGGCGGTGACATCCCGGCCCACCGCATAGAACAGGTCGCCCTCGGACACAGCGGCCCAGGACACCCACACTGCCTGCCCATCGGCGCGCACCAGGCGGTCCTCGAAGAGCTGGGCGATCTCCCCGTTGCGCAACCGCCCGATCACCTCGGCGGCGGCGTCCAGGTCGTCGGGGTGGATGAAGCTTGCGAAGGGGGCGGCCAGAAGGTGCTCGCGGGAGTAGCCGAGGAGCCGCTCCCAGGCCGGGTTGATCACCTTGAGACGGCCATCGTAGGCCGCCACGGCGAAGAGGTCGTTCGACAGCTCGAACAGGCGGTTTCGCTCGCTCTCGCTCGCGGCCGCCCGGGCCGCCAGGGCGGCGTTGAGCGCTCTGAGCTCCTCCTCCCGGGCGCGAAGGGTCTCGCCGGAGGTCCGCATGGTCTCGGCGACCACGTCGAGCTCCCGCAGGCCCGTCCGGGACATGGCGACCGCCTGTCCGCGCCCGAGCGCGGCTGCATCGGCGGCAAGCGCCTCGACCGGATGAGCGATGGAGCGCGCGGTGATCGCCGCGAGCAGCAGACCGAGCGCCAGAAGAATTCCGCCCGCGGCGACCAGCAGCTCCGCGGAGCGCTGGGCCGTGCGGGTGACCTCCGCAAGCGGCACCGCCACCAGGAGGGTCCAGCCGGAGACGGGCGAGCGGTTGTAGGCCACGACCGTGTCCACCCCGTCGAGGGAGGGACCCTGCTTGATCTCCTGCTGCGCCGCGCTTCCCGTGATCCATTTCACCGTCTCGGGCGTACCGGGCTGCCCGACGAATTTTTCGGCGTCCCGATTCCTGGCGACGATGATCCCGTTCCGGTCGAGAATGCTGCCAACCCAGCCCGGCGGCAGGTTTTGATCGGCCAGGATGCGGCTGAAGGCCTGGTAGCGGGTGATGACGGCAATGGAAAATCGTCTGCCGCCCTTGTCGATCAGCATGTCCGTGCCCACCGCCGGCTGCCTGGCGACGGTGCCGGTGAAGAGATTGCTGACGCTCGCCCTGCCGACGCTCTGGCGTTTCCAGTGCGCGCCGTTGTGATCCGGCAGGGGAGCGCCCGGCGGCAGCAGCGTATTCACCACCTGGCGGGAAGGATCTTCCACCAGAACCCAGCTCTCGGGCAGGCGCAGGGCCTCCCGGGCCTCCGCGTCGAAGGCCGGATAGTTGCCCGTCGCAAGGTGGGGCGATGCGGCCAGGGCGAACAATGTGGCCTCCGCCTGGCCGAGCTGGCGGTCGATCGCCAGCGACAGGGCGCGGGTGGTTTCTCCGAGGAGCCGCTCCGTGTTCTCCCGCTCGCCCTTGTAGGCGACGTAGAGCGTGAGCCCGCCGGCGGCCAGCGCCGGCAGGAGGATGGACAGGACAAGGATCAGGAGCTTCCGCCTCAGGGGCGGAGCGGAATCAAGCGAAGCTATAACGTGCTTGCCCAAAGGCTTGAGGTCTCTCTTGCGCGTCGATGCCTGACTCAGGGCACGCGGCTATGGCCAAGGTGGACGCGGGACCCGTCGGCGTCAACAGGTTGTTCGACGGAACGGCATCGCGAAGGAAGGCCGGAAGGCCTGTGGAACAGAGGCGGGCCGGGCTTGTTGCAAGGGTGTGGAGCCTAGCGGAGGAGACCCTTCTTGAAGCCGATCCTCATATCCGTTCTCACGATGAGCTTCGCCACTGGCGCCCTGGCCCAGCAGGGGCCCGCAACTCCCCAGATGACCTGCGCTCAGGCGACGGGTCTCGTCGCCTCCCAGGGGGCGGTTGTGCTGCGCACAGGGCCGGCAGCCTATGACCGCTACGTTCGAGACGCGAGCTTCTGCGCCGTTCAGGAAATGGCCCGGCCGGCCTGGGTGAGAACCGCCGACGCCGTTCAATGTCCCGTCGGACAGGTGTGCCGGTCCATGGAGATCGATAACGGACAGTGAAACGAAACGATGGTGCTGCACGGTCGCATGCGCCGGGATCGACCTTGTGAAATCGGATAACGTTGATGCGCCCGCCTGGCGCAGCAGAGCGGCGTAGTCGGACGGCCGGGAGTGTGATCGCGCCTGCGCAGGATCGCTCATCCGCATGGAACCCCGAAGACAAAAAAAAGCACCTCCGAAGAGGCGCTTTCAAGGTCCCGGCCCGTAGGGGCAAAAGTGGGCCGGTGATAAGGGGCAACGCACTTTTGCCCACAAGGTTCCGGGCGAACGAAATTTTATTCTCGCGCCATGTTCTGTTTGCACTAGGCCATGTAGCCTAAGAAGAATTGCTAGGTTCCGAACCGGCGAAAATTAGCTTAGGAATGACGGGCGTCGACAGGACAAACATTCACAGAACATAAGCAACTGCCTAGATAGCTTTCCTACCCGTGGGGGCAGTGTAGGGACAAAGCCGCGAACTCAGCCATTCAAGACTGAGCGCGGCTTTTTCTTTCGTTATTTCGTAGCTGGGATTCAGCCTGTGGATCGTCATGAATCGAGATGCGCGACGACGCCGCGCGATGGAATTGCGGCTCAATGTTTTTCGTCCGAGGACGGGCGTTGAAGGATGAAGCGATTTGTCAGGAAGCGGACGATGGTTTCGATCTGCTCCTTTCGCAGGGTGAATCCCACCGGGCCGAACTTCGGATGATCGAAGGCGAGCAGGACGCCCGTGGGAGGAGAGGCCTTGATGCACCACGTGGTGTTGGCGGCGGCGCTGATCTTCACGTTCTCGTCGTTGAAGCTTTCCGCCGGCAGCCCTTCCACCATGCGGCTCCTCGCGTCGCCGAGTTCGCCGATCAACTCGTCGAGCTTCGCGAGCGTCATCTCGACTCGGCGCGAGGGCGCGACGCCCGGGGGCATCTCGATCGCAACCGTCTTCCTGTCGTGGGCGACCTCGATTTTCAGTCTTGTATCCGGCATGCCTTCAGCCCCTCGATCGGCTTGCCTCGGCCTCTCCTCGTCGAGACGGCCCTTTCCTGCTGGTCATGTGCGGAGCAGAGCCCGCATCATGTTCAGCTCCCTCACACGACGCCAGGGTTCGAAGCGCGAAGGTCCACTGCGCGACGCGGACTGACGATGCAACAGCAACTGAAACGGGCTCGCCTGGCTTAAGATCCAGCGCTTTGCGATCATGCTTCCGTGACCCGGCAGGATACTTGAAAGCGTAGCTCACGGGAGAGCAAAGGCTCGCTCGGCTCGTGGCGAAGATGGCGGCGTCGTCACAAGAGCGGTCCGTCGCAGATGGGAACCGAGCTTGCGATCTCCTGTTAGAAATAGAGGAATTACGAACTGCAAATTCATGATCAGGGAGCTAGTGAGATGACGATCATCTACATGGCTGCCTCGATCATCGGAGGCGTCACTACGGCTTCGTTGTTCGGGCAGCGCGATCTGCTGATGGGCATCCTGTCCGGACCCCTTGGAGGCAGCCTGTTGGCGGTGGCGGCGGCGCTTGTTCTTGCGGTCTATGCGCGATCCCGAAAGCCCGAGACCGTCCCGCCCGGCGTCATCTGGTGCTAAGGCGGAAGGTGTGGGTTAAGCGGCGCCCCGGAGGGAATCCGCACGCCTGCCGGGGAGCGGCTTGATTCGCACGCCGCTTCACTATCCTTGGACTGTGTTCAAACCTCAGGCGCGGCCGGAATGTGTCCGGCAGGGGATGGAGCAGGGTTTGCCACCTGCCCTCTGAAGTAGTCCCGATGATCGCATGGCAAGCTTGGCGTTTGTGCTAAGATCGGCTCATGCCCCAATACGAATTTTTCGTCTGGAACAAGCGCAGCCGCGTCAAATATCCCAGGAGCTATCAACTGCCTGATGTTGAAGCTGCACGGGCGGTCGCGGCGCGGATAGCGCGAGTCTTCGGCGAGGTCGTTCCCCTCTGGAGCGAACTTCCCGGAGAGCGGCAGGACAACTTCGCCATCGAGGTCGTCGATGAGACCGGTCAAACCGTGCTGACGCTCCCGTTCAAGGAGACGGACGAACCCGAGCCGCAACCCGATTGAGGAGGGCAGCCTAGTCCTCGTCCGGGATGGACCGCCATTCGGCCATTTCCTCCGCCGTAGCCTTTCTTCTGTCGACCAGGTCGGCAAGCAGGCTGACGGGGAAGGAGATGCTTCTCTGGACGGCGCAGATGAAGCTGTCCCGATCGAGCTCCAGGAGCCGGAGGATCAGGTTGCTGGGCTGGTCCGCGTCGTATTCGAGATCGAAGGAGTAACGGGACTGCTCCTGTCCACCCCCGTCTGCGACGGGCACGTGGAGCGAGACGACCTGATCGTCACCGGAAAAACCAAGACAGGCTTCGCGCAGGGGAGGGATGTGCATTTTTTTGCTTTTCGTTCGGTTTCATCCATTTGCCGTGGATGGGTTTGTTATTGAGAAAGATCGGCTTCCTGGTCCCCCAACGCAATATGGCGAAAAGAAGTTCCGCCATCAAATTTGCACAATTCAGCGCTTTTGGGAAGTGGCGAATTCTGTCGCTTGCTTCAGCTATTCTTCCAGATCATAGGAATATATGATCTACTTAGAGGATAGAATAAGCAACTAAGCCTAATGAACCGTTCGAGCGGGTTCATCGACGGGTTTCAGCATGGTTCAGAAGCGCTCAAGACCTTTGCGCTTCAAATGGATGCCGTCATTTCTTAGACGAAGTATCTAGACGGCCAGGCGAGGTCTGGAGCCGCCGCAGCATCGGTGCCTGGAAGACGGCGTTTCTCATCGGTTCCCGGAGGGCTCCTGCCCCATCCGGCGGCGCGCCTCGGAGCGGGCCAAGGCGTCGACCCGCTCGTTGCAGGCATCGCCCGCGTGCCCCTTCACCCAGACCCATGTCACCTGACGGGCGGCGGCGAGATCCGCCAGTTGCCGCCACAATTCCCGATCCTGCACCTTCCGGCCCTTGATCGTCCGCCACCCCCGCGACCGCCACCAGGGCAGCCGCTCGGTGATTCCCGCCACGATGGCGGCGCTGTCCGTGTGAAGCGTCACGGCGGTTCCCGGCGGGACCGTCTCCAGGGCGTTGATCGCCGCCGTCAGCTCCATGGCGGGAATCGTGGTGGCGGGATGGGACCCCGCGATGACCCGCTCCCCACCGTCCATGACGATGAGCGCCGCCCAGCCGCCGGGACGCAGGGGCGTCACGCCGATGCAGGCGCCGTC
The DNA here is from genome assembly GCA_035296545.1 of Microvirga sp. Lineage (GTDB taxonomy): Bacteria > Pseudomonadota > Alphaproteobacteria > Rhizobiales > Beijerinckiaceae > Microvirga. The sequence continues at coordinate 210 of DATHAU010000110.1, read as the reverse complement.
CGTATGGATGGTGGCGCGGCGGGGCAGGGGAGGCGCGATCACCTCCCGCCCCCTGCCGGAACGGCCTTTTGCAGCGCCCAAGAAAGTCTTTGCCTTGACCTGTGCATCCTGAGATCAGTTGGAGGGTTCATCCGCTGACCTGATTGGAGCTTGACCATGCGTATCCTCACCGTCGCCGCCGTCCTGACATTCGGCCTTGCAGGCCAAGCC
>DATHAU010000109.1:0-1865 GCA_035296545.1 Microvirga sp. | reverse complement strand
CCCGGTGGGCGAGGCCCCGGGTCCAGGCGAAGATCGACGCGATGGAGTTGGTCGAGGTCTCCTTGCCCTTCTGGTGCTCCCGGTAGTGGCGGGTCACGGTGCCGTGAGCGGCCTCCGCCTCCACGGTCCGGCCGTCCGGCGTCATCAGCACGGAGGTCATGAGGCCCAAGCTGCCGAAGCCTTGCGCCACCGTGTCGGACTGCACGTCGCCGTCGTAGTTCTTGCACGCCCACACATAGCCGCCCGACCACTTGAGCGCCGAGGCCACCATGTCGTCGATGAGGCGGTGCTCGTAGGTGATGCCGGCGGCGTCGAACTTCGCCTTGAACTCGTTCTGGTAGATCTCCTCGAAGATGTCCTTGAAGCGGCCGTCATAGGCTTTCAGGATCGTGTTCTTGGTGGAGAGATAGACCGGGTACTTGCGGTTCAGGCCGTAGTTGAACGAGGCGCGGGCGAAGTCGCGGATCGACTCGTCCAGGTTGTACATGGCCATGGCGACGCCGGCGTCCGGGAACTTGAACACTTCCTTCTCGATCACCGTGCCGTCGTCGCCCTCGAACCTCACCGTCAGGCGGCCCTTGCCGGGCACCTTGAAGTCCGTGGCCTTGTACTGGTCGCCGAAGGCGTGGCGGCCGACGATGATCGGCTGGGTCCAGCCGGGCACGAGGCGCGGAACGTTCTTGCAGATGATGGGCTCGCGGAAGATCACGCCGCCGAGGATGTTGCGGATGGTGCCGTTGGGCGACTTCCACATCTCCTTGAGGTTGAACTCCTTCACGCGGGCTTCGTCCGGCGTGATGGTGGCGCATTTCACGCCCACGCCGTATTTCCTGATGGCCTCGGCCGCCTCGACCGTGACCTTGTCGGCGGTGGCGTCGCGATGCTCCACGCCCAGGTCGTAATACTTCAGGTCCACGTCGAGGTAGGGGTGGATCAGCTTGTCCTTGATGAACTGCCAAATGATGCGGGTCATCTCGTCGCCGTCGAGTTCGACGACCGGATTGGCCACTTTGATCTTCGCCATGATCTCACCTTGCGCTTTCGGAACCGGAACGGGCCTGCCGGAGGGCAGGCGGGTTACGGGCGCTATAGCGCGGTTGAGGCCGTGGGGGAAGGGAGGGGCCGGGCCCGAATCCGGCGCTTTGCAGCGCCGCTCAGGGAATTTTCGGTCCAGTTGCGACGGGCGCCCGAAGGGCAAGGGGCGTGACCTCGTGTTGAAGCCTAGCCGCCACCCGGCGTTTGGCGGTATGGGATGAGGAGCCCGGACCCTGCTCCCGCCGAGGCTGTCACAGAAGCCAAGCATGACCCGCCCGATCATCATCCTCGTCGAACCCCAACTGGCCGAGAACATCGGCATGGTGGCCCGGGCCATGGCCAATTTCGGCCTGTCGGAGCTGCGCCTGGTCTCGCCCCGCAACGGCTGGCCCAAGAAGGGCGCCCATTCGGCGGCCTCGGGAGCGGTGCATGTGCTGGAGGCGGCAAGGCTCTACGACACCGCCCGGGAGGCCATCGCCGACCTGAACTACGTGTTCGCCACCACCGCGCGGGAGCGGGGCCAGATGAAGCGGGTCTTCGCCCCGGAGGCGGCCATGCGGGAGGCGCAAGGGCGGATCGGGGAGGGGCAGGGGGTCGGCATCCTGTTCGGGCGGGAGCGGACGGGGCTCGAAAACGACGAGGTGTCGCTTGCGGATTCCATCATCACCTTCCCGGTCGACCCGAAATTCTCCTCCCTGAACCTGGCCCAGGCGGTTCTGCTGGTGTCCTACGAGTGGCACAAGCTCGCGACCGGCGGCGCGCTGCCGTTTTCGGGCGAGATCCGCTCGCCCCCGGCCGCGCGGGAGATGCTCGCCTCCTTCTTCGACTAC
>DATHAU010000108.1:0-1508 GCA_035296545.1 Microvirga sp. | reverse complement strand
CCAATATCGGCGGCCTGCTCATGACCATGGGCCTGCCTTACGATTCCGACGCGGGCCGGGCGCTGGGCGGCGCGATCACTGCCATCATGACCGGCGTGTCCTACGCCACCTCCGCCGAGATGGCGGGCGAGCTCGGGCCGTTCCCGAACTACAAGGCCAATGCCAAGCACATGCTGCGGGTGATCCGCAACCACCGCCGCGCGGCCCATGGGTTGGCGCAGGGGTACGAGGGCCTGTCCGTCGACCCGGTCCCCCTCGACCACGCCTCCTGCCCGGATCAGGCCCTGGTGGCCCACGCCAAGGAGGCCTGGGACCGGGCCCTGGAGCTCGGCGAGCGCAACGGCTACCGCAACGCCCAGGCCACCGTCATCGCGCCCACCGGCACCATCGGGTTGGTGATGGACTGCGACACCACCGGCATCGAGCCCGACTTCGCCCTGGTGAAGTTCAAGAAGCTCGCGGGCGGCGGCTACTGGAAGATCATCAACCGGGCGGTGCCCGATGCGCTTCGCACCCTCGGCTACCGCGAATCCGAGATCGCCGAGATCGAGGCCTATGCGGTGGGCCACGGCTCCATGCGCCAGGCTCCCGCCGTCAACCCCGGCTCCCTGCGGGCCAAGGGCTTTTCGGACGAGAAGATCGAGGCGGTGGAGAAGGGCCTGAAATCGGCCTTCGACATCAAGTTCGTGTTCAACCGCTGGACCCTGGGCGAGGACTTCCTCACCGGCGCGCTGAAAGTGCCGGCGGACCGGCTCAACGATCCATCCTTCGACCTGCTCACCTTCCTGGGGTATTCGAAGGCCGACATCGAGGCCGCCAACATCCACATCTGCGGCGCCATGACCCTCGAGGGAGCGCCCCATCTCAAGACCGAGCACTACGCGGTGTTCGACTGCGCCAATCCCTGCGGCAAGATCGGCAAGCGCTATCTCTCGGTGGAGAGCCACATCCGCATGATGGCCGCGGCCCAGCCCTTCATCTCGGGGGCGATCTCCAAGACCATCAACATGCCCAACGACGCCACCGTCGAGGACTGCAAGAACGCCTACATGCTGTCCTGGAAGCTGGCGCTCAAGGCCAACGCCCTCTACCGGGACGGCTCCAAGCTGTCGCAGCCCCTGAACTCGGCGCTGATCGCCGACGAGGAGGAGGATGCGGAGGACGCGGCCGAAGCCCTCGCTGCGCTCCCCGCCGCCGCCAAGGCCGCGAGCCTGTCGGAGCGGATCGTTGAGCGGGTGATCGAGCGCGTGGTGAAGGTGCGCGAGCGCGAGAAGATGCCGGACCGCCGCAAGAGCTACATCCAGAAGGCGGTGGTTGGCGGCCACAAGGTCTACCTGCACACGGGCGAATACGAGGATGGCCGCCTCGGCGAGATCTTCATCGACATGCACAAGGAGGGCGCGGCCTTCCGGGCGATGATGAACAACTTCGCCATCGCGATCTCGCTCGGCCTGCAATACGGCGTGCCCCTGGAGGAATACGTGGAGGCCTTCACCTTCACGCGCTTC
>DATHAU010000107.1:0-8449 GCA_035296545.1 Microvirga sp. | reverse complement strand
GAGAGCTTGAGCAGGTGAGGGGAGTTGATGGGGCCGCCGGACAGTATCACCTCCCGGCTTGCCCGCACCTCGTGCTCCACGTTGCCCTGAAGGTAGCGCACGCCCACCGCGCGCTTGCCCTCGAACAGGATGCGGGTGACGAGGGCATGGGTGCGCACCTGGAGGTTCGGGCGCTTCATGGCGGGTTTCAGATAGGCGTTGGCGGCCGACCAGCGCACGCCGTTCTTCACGGTCATGTCCATGCGCCCAAAGCCTTCCTGCTGCTCCCCGTTGATGTCGCCGGTGGCCGGATAGCCCGCCTGCCGGGCGGCTTCCACGAAGGCGGTGTAGAGCGGGTTGTCGATGCGCCCGTAGCGGGTGGCGAGCGGCCCCGAGCCGCCGCGCCAGGAATCCCCGCCCTCCTGGCGGGATTCCGCGCGCTGGAAATAGGGCAGCACATGGCGATAGCCCCAGCCCGACGCGCCTTCCTCCTCCCAGCGCTCGAAGTCGAGCGGATTGCCGCGCACGTAGACGAGCCCGTTGATGGACGAGGAGCCGCCGATCACCTTGCCGCGCGGGCAGTGGAGCCGCCTGCCGTCCAGATGCGGCTCCGGCTCGCTCTCGTAGCCCCAGTTGTATTTGGGCATGTTCATGGGAATCGAGAGCGCGGCCGGCATCTGGATCAGCACCGAGCGGTCGGAGCCGCCGAACTCCAGCACCAGCACCTTGCCGCCCTCGGCCGAGAGCCGGTCGGCCAGAACGCAGCCGGCGGAGCCCGCCCCGACGATGACGAAATCGAATGCTTGTATGTCACGCACGGGCATGGCGGCTTCCCATCAATACGGCGCGTCCACGGGGCCGAGATTCACGTAGACGCTCTTGAGCTGGGTGTAATGCTCGATGGCCGCCTTGCCGTTCTCCCGCCCGAGGCCGGAGAGCTTCGCGCCGCCGAAGGGCAGCTCGATGGGGGTCACGTTGTAGTGGTTGATCCAGCAGGTGCCGGCCTCCAGCCGGGCGATGACCCTATGGCCCCGGGCGAGGTCGCGGGTGAACACGCCGGCCGCAAGGCCATAGGGCGTGTCGTTGGCGCGGCGCACCACCTCGTCCTCATGGTCGAAGGCCAGCACCGCCATGACGGGCCCGAAGATCTCCTCGCGGACGATCTTCATCTCCTCCGAGCAGGCGGCGAACACTGTGGGCGCGACGAAGAAGCCCTTGGCCAGCGCGCCGTCCGTGACCCGGCTGCCCCCGACCGCGATCTCGGCTCCCTCCGCCTTGCCCTGCTCGATATAGCCCAGCACCTTGTTCATGTGCGCCTCGGACACGAGGGCCCCCACATGGGTTTCCGGGTCGAGGGGGTCGCCGATCCGCATCCTGCGAACCCGCGCCACGAGCTTTTCCATGAAGGCGTCGTAGATGCCCCTTTGCACATAGACGCGGGTGCCGTTGGAGCAGACCTCCCCGGCGGAATAGAAATGGGCCAGGAGCGCGCCCGAGACGGCGTCGTCCAGGCTGGCGTCGTCGAACACAATCAGGGGCGACTTGCCGCCGAGTTCGAGGGTCACGTGCTTGAGGGTCTCGGCGGCGTCGGCCATCACCTTCTTGCCGGTTCCCACCTCGCCGGTGAGCGAGATCTTGGCGATGCCCGGATGGCGGGTGAGCATCCGGCCGGTCTCGGCAAAGCCCTGGACCACGTTGAACACCCCGTCGGGAATCCCCGCCTCGGTCATGATCTCGGCGAGCTTCACGGCAGTGAGCGGCGTAAGCTCCGCGGGCTTGAAGATCATGGCGTTGCCGCAGGCGAGCGCCGGGGCCGCCTTCCAGCAGGCGATCTGGAGCGGGTAGTTCCAGGCCCCGATGCCCGCCACCACGCCGAGCGGCTCCCGCCTTGTATAGCCGAAGGCCGTGGGGCCGAGATCCACATGCTCGCCCGCAATCGTCGCGGCGAGGCCCGCGAAATACTCGATGCAGTCCGCCCCCGAGATCACGTCCACCACAAGGGTTTCCTGGATCGGCTTGCCGGTGTCGAGGGTCTCCAGGCGCGCCAGCTCGTCGTTGCGCTCGCGCAGGAGGGCGGCGACCCGCCTGAGGATGCGCCCGCGCTCCGCGCCGGTCATCCTGCCCCAGACCTCCTGTCCGGCGCGCGCGGCGGCCACGGCCTGCTCCACCTCCGCCTCGCCCGCGATCTCGACCTCGGCCAGGGGCTCGCCGGTGGCCGGGTTGGCGGACAGGAAGGTTTCGAGGTTGCGGCCGTCCGTGAAGCGGCCGCCGATGTGGTTGCGGATGCGGGGGAGGCTGGCGGGCTCTGCCATGGGGTTCGTCCTGTGGGCGTATTGAAGCTGCATGTCCACGTAAGCCGTGGCGAGGGCGCGGGCGCGGGCGCTGTCCAGCTCGAAATCCCCCGACAGGGTGGCGCGCAGCCACAGCCCGTCGATCATGGCCGAGATGCCGATGGCGATGGGCTCCGCCTCGGTTCGGGGCGCGATCTGCTTGAGGGCGTGGCGCAGGTTCGACAGCATGCGGCGCTGGTAGATGTTCTGCACGCGCTTGAAGCGGGCGGAGTGGATCACCTGACCCCAGAACGCCAGCCACACGCTGCTGGTGCGCCGGTCGAACTCCTCCGAGGCCAGGTTGACGTCGATGATGGCCTGGATGCGCTCCCTCGGAAGGCGCGCGGCGCGCAGGCGCGCGGCGGCGGCCCGTCCCAGCCGCGCCGCCATGGAGCGCAGGGTCGCCTCCAGCAGCCCGTCCTTGTCGCCGAAATAATGGGCGAAGAGGCCGGGGGAAACGCCGGCCCGCTTGGCGATGTCGCTCAAGGTGCAGGCGGCGAAACCCACATCGGCGATGGACTCGATGGTCGCCTGGATCAATTGCCGGCGGCGGATGTCCTCCGCGTCCCGATGATCGATTGCAATGTCGGCCATCGCCCCTGCTCCTGTCCCGCAGGGGCCATTGTCGCCCATGTTGAACGGTCGTTCAACCTCTATGGTGCGCCCGTGGGATTTTCACCACCGGGCCCGCGCGAGCCTGGTGGCGAAGGAACCGTTTAAGGCACGAAAACTGACCTGTTCTGCCCGTTTCCCTGCCGAAACGCGCAAACATTGTGCGTGACAAGTGTGCCGACGTTGTATTGAATGGCAGTTCAACGACACTGCAAAAGCAGGCGCCGGAGAGAACTTTCGGCCTTTCCCCATGGGCAAGCCCCGGGGCGGGAGCCGTGCCTTGGAGGACACACGATGGCTCGAGCCTATCTGACCACATTGATCATCCCGCTGATGCTGGGGCTGGCGGGCGCTTCGACGGCCCTTGCGGCGGAGCCCGCAGCCTGCAAGACCCCGCGCTTCGCCGACGTGGGATGGACCGACATCACGGCCACCACGGCCATCGCCAGCCGCCTGCTGGAAGGGCTCGGATACACCCCGAAGACCCAGGTCCTGTCCGTGCCGGTCACCTACACGTCCATGAAGAACAAGGACATCGACGTGTTCCTCGGCAACTGGATGCCCACCATGGAGGCGGACCGGAAGCCCTTCGTGGAAGACAAGTCGGTCGAGGTTCTCAACGCGAACCTCGAAGGCGCGAAATACACCCTCGCGGTGCCGAAGTATCTCTTCGACCAGGGCCTGAAATCGTTCAACGACATCGCGAAGTTCGAGAAGCAGCTCGCCGGCAAGATCTACGGCATCGAGCCGGGCAACGACGGCAACCGCCTGATCATGGGGATGATCAAGGACGACAAGTTCGGGCTGAAGAAGTTCCAGATCGTCGAATCCAGCGAGCAGGGCATGCTGGCCCAGGTGGAGCGCGCCTCCAAGCGCAAGGAGCCCATCGTGTTCCTCGGATGGGAGCCGCATCCGATGAACTCCAAGTTCCAGCTGAAATATCTCGAAGGCGGCGACGACGTGTTCGGCCCGAATCTCGGCGGCGCGACGATCTACACCAACACCCGCGCGGGCTACGCCTCGGAATGCCCCAATGCGGGCGCCTTCATCAAGAACCTGAAATTCTCCCTCGACCTGGAAAATGCCGTGATGGGCTACATCCTGTTCGACAGCATGGAAGCCCCCAAGGCCGCCGAGAAGTGGCTGAAGGCGAACCCGAAGGCGTGGGAGCCCTGGCTTGCCGGCGTGACCACCTTCGACGGCAAGCCCGGACTCGATGCGGTCAAGAAGAGCCTCAAGCTCTAGGAAAAGCCCGAGACCCGGCAGGGCGCGCCCGCCGCGCCCCGCCGCGCCAAACTCACCGACGACGCCTGATTCCACCGGAGGCCGTTCGGCATGTATGACTGGCTGGTCGAGCACAAGATACCGCTCGGGTCGTGGGTGAAGTCCTTCGTCGACCTGCTCAACGAGCACGCGCAGGTGGTCTTCGATTTCATCTCCCTCGTGATCGGCGCCTGGATCGACGGCCTGACCGCGGTCCTGGTGGCGGTTCCTCCCCTGCTGCTGATCGGCATCTTCGCGGGCCTCGCCTACGCGCTTCACCGCTCGATCGGCCTTGCGGTGTTCGCGGCCCTGGCGCTGCTTCTCGTGGTCAATCTCGGCTACTGGGAGGCGACCCTGGAGACCCTGTCGCTGGTGATCTGCAGCACGATGATCTGCGTGATCATCGGCCTGCCCCTCGGGATCGCGGCGGCCCACCGGCCCTGGCTCTACACCGGCCTGCGGCCGATCCTCGACCTGATGCAGACGATCCCCACCTTCGTCTACCTCATTCCCACCCTGGTCCTCTTCGGCCTCGGCACGGTGCCGGGCCTGATCTCCACGGTGATCTTCGCCCTTCCGGCTCCCATCCGCCTCACCCATCTCGGCATCTCGTCGGTGCCGGTGCAGCTCTACGAGGCCGGAAAGGCCTTCGGGGCGACCAAGCGGCAGTTGCTGTTCAAGGTGGAGCTGCCCCACGCCCTGCCGACGATCATGGCCGGCATCACCCAATGCATCATGCTCAGCCTGTCCATGGTGGTCATCGCCGCCCTGGTGGGGGCGGACGGGCTCGGCAAGCCGGTGGTGCGGGCGCTCAACACCGTGAACATCTCCATGGGGTTCGAGGCGGGGGCCGCCATCGTGGTGCTGGCCATCGTGCTGGACCGCGTCTTCAAGACGCCCCAGCGCCTCGAGCGGAGAACCTGACCATGGCGGTGGTCGAATTCCGCAACGTGGACATCATCTTCGGAAGCCGCCGCAAGGCCGCCCTTCAGATGGTGGACGAGGGCGCAAGCCGCGACGAGATCATCGCCAGGACCGGCTGCGTGCTGGGGGCGGCGGGCGTCAACCTTGCGGTCGAGCGCGGGGAGATCTGCGTGCTCATGGGCCTGTCCGGCTCGGGCAAGTCGACCCTGCTGCGCGCGGTCAACCGGCTCAACGAGGTGGCCCGCGGCGAGGTGCTGGTGTCCCACGACGGCAAGCCCGTCGACGTGGCGCGCTGCAGCGAGCGCACCCTGCGGGACATCCGCACCCGCACGGTGTCCATGGTGTTCCAGCAGTTCGGGCTCCTGCCCTGGCGGACCGTGCGGGAGAATGCGGGCTTCGGCCTGGAGATCCGCGGCGTTTCGGCGGCTGAGAGAAAGCGCATCGTCGACGAGAAGCTCGACATGGTCGGGCTGACCCAATGGGCCGACAAGTACGTGTACGAATTGTCGGGCGGCATGCAGCAGCGGGTGGGGCTGGCCCGGGCCTTCGCCACGGACGCGGACATCCTGCTCATGGACGAGCCGTTCTCGGCGCTCGATCCCCTCATCCGCGAGAAGCTCCAGGACGAGCTCCTCGACCTGCAGAGGCGGATCCAGAAGACCATCGTGTTCGTCAGCCACGACCTGGACGAGGCCCTGAAGATCGGCAACCGCATCGCCATCATGGAAGGCGGCCGGATCGTGCAGGCCGGCACCGACGAGGACATTCTCCTGAACCCTGCCAACGACTACGTGGCCGAGTTCGTCAAGCACATGAACCCGCTCAACGTCCTGCGCGGAACGGCCGTGATGACGCCCGCGCGGCGCATCCGGCGCGATTCCGACGCCATCCTCCTCGATCCCGAGGGGCGGGTGCGCGTCCGGGTCGACGCCGCCGACCGGCCCGTGGGCGTGCAGGTGGACGGGCGCGAGGGCACTCTCGGAATCGTGGACGGCGACCTTGCGGCCCTCCAGGCCCCCTGCGACGTGATCGTCGCGCCGGCCCATCTCAAGCTCCATGCGGCGGTGGCCCTGAAGCGGCAGACGAGCCACGCGATCCTGCTCGTCGACCAGCTCGGGCGCCTGGCCGGCCTGTGCGGCAACGCCGAAATCTACCGGGGACTGGTGCAGCGGGGGCGGGCGCACGACCGGCCGCCCGGATAGGCGAGGGCGCCCGCTCCTCGGACGTCCACGGCCTCGCGGTCCCTGGGCCTGTGTGGAGAAAGGCCCGCCGAACGTCCCGCCCCGGGCACTTGCCTCTTGCGAGATTATAAAGTTTCTGAAAGCTTACAGGATAGTCGACTAAATACCCGCCGACACGAAAGTGACATGCGGAATTTATATGGGCTATGATGCAGGCCGTGTCGGCTTCGCACAAGGCACAGGGACAGAGGGCAGGAACATGCGTAGCACTTGGAAGAAACTCACGAGCGTCTCGGCTGTGGCGCTCATGGTGACGACGAACGTCGCGTTCGCACAGCAATCCATGGAGAGCCTCATCGCCGCCGCAAAGGCCGAGGGACAGCTCACCACCATCGCGCTTCCGCACGACTGGTGCGGCTACGGCGAGCTCATCAAGAGCTTCAAGGCGAAGTACGGCATCAACGTCAACGAGCTCAATCCCGACGCGGGCTCCGGCGACGAGATCGAGGCCATCAAGGCCAACAAGGGCAACAAGGGCCCGCAGGCTCCGGACGTGATCGACGTGGGCCTCTCCTTCGGCCCCTCCGCCAAGAAGGAAGGCCTGCTGCAGCCCTACAAGGTGGCCACCTGGGCGTCGATCCCGGATGGGCAGAAGGACGCCGAAGGCTACTGGTACGGCGACTATTACGGCGTTCTCGCCTTCGAGGTGAACAAGGATATCGTCAAGAACGTGCCCCAGGACTGGGCGGATCTCCTGAAGCCCGAGTACAAGAACTCGGTGGCTCTCGCGGGCGACCCGCGCACGTCGAGCCAGGCGATCCAGGGCGTCTATGCGGCCGGCCTGTCGAGGGCGAACGGGGACGCCAGCAAGGCCGCCGAGGCGGGCCTCCAGTTCTTCTCCGAGCTGAACAAGAACGGCAACTTCGTGCCGGTGATCGGCAAGGCGGCCTCCATCGCCCAGGGCGCAACGCCCATCATCATCCGCTGGGACTACAACGCGCTTGCTGACCGGGACACCTTGAAGGGCAATCCGGCCATCGACGTGGTGGTGCCCAAGACCGGCGTGGTCGCGGGCGTCTACGTGCAGGCCATCAGCGCCTACGCGCCGCACCCGAACGCCGCCAAACTGTGGATGGAGCACCTCTATTCCGACGAGGGCCAGCTGGCCTGGCTGAAGGGCTACTGCCATCCCATCCGCTTCCAGGATCTCGCCAAGAACAACAAGATCCCGGCGGACCTCCTCGCCAAGCTGCCCCCGGCCGCGTCCTACGAGAAGGCGGTGTTCCCGACCCTCGAGCAGCAGGATGCCGCCAAGACCGCCATCACCAGCCAGTGGGACAAGGTGGTCGGAGCCAACGTGAAGTAAGTCACGGCCGTCTCCCATAGCGCGCGGCGCCGGCTCCCGGCGAGCCGGCGCCGCGCCACGAAAAAGACCGCAAAGGCAACGCGAGCCAAGACCCGACCCATGACCCAGGCCCATGAAATCGCTTCTCTTCCGCTGGTCGCGCCGCGGCCGCGGCTGAGCGTGCCCGTCTGGAAATGGCTCGGCGTCACGCCGTTCCTCCTGTTCTCGCTGCTGTTCCTGATCCTGCCCACGGCCTATCTGGTGGTGGGAGCCTTCCAGGACCCGGAGGGCAACTTCACCCTTGAGAACATCGCCAATCTCTCGCAGCCGTCCATCGTCAGCGCTTACAAGATCAGCCTCCAGGTGAGCACGGCCTCCGCGCTCGGCGGGGCGATCATCGGCTCCCTTCTGGCGGCCGCGGTGGTGTTCGGCGGCCTGCCGCGATGGATCCGCCCCACCGTGGTGACCTTCTCGGGGGTGGCCTCCAATTTCGCGGGCATTCCGCTCGCCTTCGCGTTCCTGGCGACCCTCGGGCGCATGGGCCTGGTCACGACCCTGCTGATCTACCTGTTCGATTTCAACATCTACGGCGCAGGCTTCAATCTTCTCAGCTTCTGGGGCCTGGTGATCACCTACCTGTATTTCCAGATCCCGCTGATGATCCTGATCATGCTTCCGGCGCTGGACGGGTTGAAGCGGGAATGGCGCGAGGCCGCCGAGATCCTCGGCGCGAGCAAGTGGCAGTACTGGTCCCGGGTCGCGTTCCCGATCATCTGGCCGAGCCTTCTCGGCAGCACCCTGCTGCTCTTCGCCAA
>DATHAU010000106.1:0-4066 GCA_035296545.1 Microvirga sp. | reverse complement strand
TGGCCGATGCGGGAGGCCGGATGGAGCGGCCCGACGGGACCCGAGCGGTCCGCGGCCTTGCCGAGTTCCCAGGGGCGGCGAAGCTGCTTGGCCTCGTCCTGGAGGTCGCGGCGGGTCATGTCGAGGCCGACGCCGTAGCCGAACACATGGTCGAGGGCCCCGTCCACGGGAATGTCCCGCCCGCCCCCGGAGAGCGCCACCACCATCTCGGCCTCGAAATGGTAGTTGCCGGTCCGGGGCGGGTAGGGGTGCTCCGCCGTCTCGCCCTCGGGCACCGGCTGGAGGGCGTCCGCGGGCTTCATGAAGAAGAACGGCGGCTCGCGGGTGGGGTCGTGCCCCATCTCCCGGGCATGGGCCGCGTAGTTGCGCCCGACGCAGTAGACGCGCCGGACCGGAAACAGATCGCCCGAGCCGGCGACCGGAAGGGCGGGAACCTGGGGGAGGGGAATGACGTAGGCCATGGCGGCTTTCGCAAAAAGGTGGGGCGCAGGAGGCACGGCCCCGGGCTTTCCGGGAGCGATGCCGGTGTTTCTTCTTCCTACACCTTGCGGTTCGCATCACAAGGCGCAATGAAGGGCTTTCCAGGAGGAAACGGGGATCGCAGTGCAGACGAAGGCCGGCATGGCTCTGATCGAAACCCTCGCGGCGCGGCTGGGGCCCGCCTCCGTCCTGACGGAAGCGGGCGACATGGCGGGCCATCTCGTGGAGGCGCGGGGCCTCTATACGGGCGAGGCGCTCGCCGTCGTCCGCCCCCGCGACCGGGACGAGGTCGCCTTCGTGCTGCGCGAATGCGCAGCGCTGGGCATTCCGGTGGCGCCCCAGGGCGGCAATACCGGCCTCGTGGGCGGCGGCGTTCCCCGTGGGGGCATCGTCCTGTCCCTGGGCCGCCTCGACCGCATCCGCGAGATCGATCCCGTGAACGCGACCATCACCGTGGAGGCCGGGTGCATCCTCAAATCCGTGCAGGACGCGGCGGACGAGGCCGGATACCTCTTCCCCCTGTCGCTCGCCTCGGAAGGATCGTGCCGGATCGGCGGCAACCTCGCCACCAACGCGGGCGGCACGGCGGTGCTGCGCTACGGCACCATGCGCGAGCTCACCCTGGGGCTCGAGGTGGTGCTCGCGGACGGGCGCATCTGGAACGGCCTCAAGGGCCTGCGCAAGGACAACACGGGCTACGACCTCAAGGACCTGTTCATCGGCTCGGAGGGAACGCTGGGCATCATCACGGCGGCGGTGCTGAAGCTCTTTCCCAGGCCCCAGGCGCGGGTGACCGCCTTTGTCGGCTGCGCCTCCGCGGGGGATGCGCTGGGGCTCTTCGAGCGCCTGCGCGCGGCCGCGGGCGATCAGCTCACCGCCTTCGAATACATGCCGCCCTTCGGCCTCGACATCGTGCTCAAGCACAGCCCCGGCGCGGTGCGCCCGCTCGCCGGGTCCCACGGGGCCTATGCGCTGATCGAGCTCTCCACCCCCGTGCGGGACGCAAGCCTTCAGGGCCGCCTGGAAGCGATCCTGGGCGAGGCCTTCGAGGCGGGGCTGGTGGAGGACGCCGCCATCGGCGCAAGCGAGGCGCAGGCCGGGGCCCTGTGGCAGTTGCGCGAGCGGCTCTCCGAGGTGCAGCGCCTGGAGGGCGGCTCCATCAAGCACGACGTGGCGGTGCCGGTCTCCCGGGTGGCCGAGTTCATCGACGCGGCCACGGCTGCCTGCGAGGCCGAGATGCCGGGCCTGCGGGTCTGCGCCTTCGGGCATTTCGGCGACGGCAACATCCACTTCAACCTGTCCCAGCCCGTGGGCATGGACAAGGCCGCGTTCCTCTCCCATTGGGAGCGCTTCAACCGCATCGTGCACGACATCGTACACCGCATGAACGGGTCCATCTCGGCCGAGCACGGGATCGGGCTGATCAAGCGGGACGAGCTGACGCTCTACAAGGACGAGGTGGCCCTCGATCTCATGCGCTCCGTCAAGCGGGCGCTGGACCCCAGCAACATCCTCAATCCGGGCAAGGTCGTCAGCATGGGAGACGAGGCTCCCGCGACCTTTTCCGCAACCGCAGGGACCCCATGAAAACGATCGATCTTCTCGCCTTCGGCGAACCCATGATGGAATTCGCCGAGGTCCAGCGCGACGGCGAGCGCCTCTACCTTCCGGGCTTCGGCGGCGACGTGTCGAACACGGCGGTGGCCGCCGCGCGGCAGGGCGCGAAGGTCGCGGTCTTCACGGCGCTCGGGCGGGACTTCTTCGGCCAGGACTTCATCGACCTGTGGGACCGGGAGGGCATCGACCGCTCCTCCGTGATCCTGCGCAAGGACGGGCGCACGGGGGCCTATTTCATCAGCTACGGCGAGGAGGGGCACGTGTTCTCCTACGCCCGCGCCGGATCGGCCGCGAGCCTGATCTCCACGGACGAGCTGCCCCTGGTGCAGATCGCCTCCGCGCGGGTGCTCCATGCGTCGGGCATCAGCCAGGCGATCTCGGAAGGCTGCACCGACGCGGTGTTCGCCGCCATTCGCTATGCCAAGGCGAACGGCACCCTCGTCAGCTACGACACCAACCTGCGCCTGCGGCTCTGGCCCCTGGACCGCGCCCGCGCCACCATCAACGCAGCGGTCGCTCTGTCCGACATCGCCCTGCCGGGGCTCGACGACGCCCGCCAGCTCACCGGGCTCGACCGGCCGGAGGAGATCTGCGCCTTCTATCTCGGGCTCGGCTGCCGCATCGTGGCCCTCACCCTGGGCCGGGACGGCACCATGGTGGCCACCCCGGAGCGGCAGGAGGTCATCGCCGCCCGCCCGGTGGAGGCGGTGGACGCCACGGGGGCCGGGGACACCTTCGACGGGGCCTTCCTGGCCGAATGGCTCGCGCACGGGGACCCGTTCCGGGCGGCGGCCTACGCCAACGCGGCGGCGGCCCTCTCGACCCTCGGGCACGGGGCGGTGGCGCCCATGCCGCGCCGCGCGCAAGTCGAGGCGTTTCTCGGGCAGGCCTCGTAGGGCCCTGTCCGCCCGTTCAGGCGAAGCGGTCGGTGGCCGCCACGATGCGCCCGGCCATGCTGGGGTCCCGCGCGTCGTGGCCCGCCTCGTCCACCACCACAAGCTCGCTGCCCGGCCAGTGCCGCTGGAGCCGCCAGGGCGTGACGAGGGGTCCGCCCAGATCCAGCCGCCCATGGATCAGAATGCCGGGAATATGGGCCAGTCGGCCCGCGTCCCGCACCAGGGCGTCGTCTTCGAGCCAGGCCCGGTGACGCCAGTAGTGGGTGACCAGGCGGGCGAAGCCCAGGCGGAAGGCCGGGTCCTCGTATCGGGGGTGGGGCTTGTGCCCGGGAGCCACCGCCACCAGGGCCGTCTCCCAGTCGCACCAGTCCCGGGCCGCTTTCTCATGAACGGCGGGATCCGGGTGCATGAGGAGCCGGTGATAGGCCTCCACGAGGCTTCCATGGCGGTCCGCCTCCGGAACGCCGTCCCGGAAGCGGCTCCAGGCCTCGGGAAAGAACGCGCCGACCCCGCGGGTGATCCAGTCGATTTCCCGTTCCGTGGTGGTGGCGATGCTGAACAGCACCATCTCGCTCACCCGGTCGGGATGCCGCCGGGCATAGGCAAGCGCCAGGGTCGAGCCCCAGGACCCGCCCAGGAGCAGCCATTGCTCGATCCCGAGATGCCGCCGCAGGCTTTCCATGTCGGCGAGCAGGTGCGCGGTGGTGTTGGCGGAGAGGTCGGCGTCGGGGAGGCTGGCGTGAGGGGTGCTGCGCCCGCTCCCGCGCTGGTCGAACAGCACGATGCGGTAGGCGTCCGGGTCGAAGGAGCGGCGCGCGTTCGCCGTGCAGCCGGACCCGAGGCCGCCATGGAGAACCAGCGCGGGCTTTCCGGCAGGGTTGCCGCAGGTTTCCCAATACACGCGGTGCCCGTCGCCCACGGGGAGCATGCCGGCGTCATAGGGTTCGAGGGGCGGGTACAGGGCCATGGGCCTCTCTACCATGCCTGCGCCGCCGCACCAGCCGTCCCCTGAGCGCCCGACGGTCCCGCTCTGCCGGGGCCACATGAAAACGGCGGGTCCCGGAGGACCCGCC
>DATHAU010000105.1:0-4096 GCA_035296545.1 Microvirga sp. | reverse complement strand
GGCGTAATGGAGCATGATCGCGGCCTGGATCTTCGGCACATCTTCCGGCTTCGGCTGGCCGCCGTAATAGGCGACGCCCGCCGATAGGTTGGGCTCGTTCACCGCGAGGTTGTTCACCGCGCCGCCGCCCCAGCAGAAGCCCACCGCGCCGACCTTGCCGTTGCCGTCCTGGCGGCCTTTCAGATAGGCCACGGCGGCCTTGCCGTAGGCGATCACGTCGGGCTGCTTGAGCTGGCCGATCATCTCCCGGCCCTTCTCCTCGTCGGCGGGCGTGCCGCCCATGGGGGAGAGGTAATCGAGGCCCAGCGCCATGAAGCCTTCGGTCGCCATGCGGCGGGTCACGTCCCTGATGTGCGGATTGAGGCCCCGGTTCTCGTGGATCACGATCACGGTGGGCAGCCGGTCGCCGGTCTTCGGCTTCACCAGATAGCCCTTGAGCCCCTGAGCGCCGGGGATATCCACGGTCTCCGCGGTGATCCGCGGATCGCTCTCGGGCACCGTCTGGGCCTGGGCGTAGTTGTTCTGCAGGATCGGCAGCAGGGCGGTCGCGGCCGCCGAGCTGCCCGCAAGGGCGATCAGGCGGTCGAGGAAGCTCCGGCGGTTCATGCCGCCATGGGTGTAGTCGTCGTAGAGGTCGATGATGCGTTGATCCATGAGGTCACCTTGTCCCTTCGCATGATCTTTTCTTAGCGGTCGTTCACGCCGTCTCCCATCCCTGTCGAGGGGGCTTTCTCGTTCACGATCCGGTGACCCGACATCTCGGCCCCTGCGGAGGGCGACAGGCGCGGGAACACGAAGCCCGACAGGGCCGACACCGCCGCCACGGCCCAGAAGGCCGGGCCGAAATCCGCCGCCGCGATCTCGGCCCCGCGGCTCGTGGCCACCGCCTCCAGCACGAAGGCCCCGAAGGCGACCCCCACGCTGAGCGCCACCTGCTGGGCGGCGCTGGACAGGCTGGTGGCGTAGCTCATGTCGCGGTTCGACACCTCCGCGTAGCCGATGGCGTTGAGGCTCGTGAACTGGAGCGAGCGGAAGCAGCCGCCGATCAGCAGGACGATCATGATCAGCCAATGGGGCGTCTCGGGGGTGAAGAACCCGTTGGCCGCGATGAAGGCCGCCCCGATGAAGGCGTTGACGGTCAGGAGCCTGCGAAACCCCGTATGCTCCAGGATGCGCTTGGCCATGGTCTTCATGAACAGCGCGCCCACCGCCGCGATGAAGGTCAGGGACCCGGACGCGAGGGGATCGAGGCCGAAGCCGATCTGGAGCATGAGCGGCAGCAGGAAGGGAATCGAGCCGACCCCGATGCGGAAGAGCGAGCCGCCGAGCACGCTGACCCGGAAGGTCGGGATCCTGAACAGGTCCAGCCGCAGGAGCGGGTGCGGGGTGCGCCCGGCATGGAGCACGTAGAGCACGACGCAAACCGCCCCCACGACGACGCAGCCGATGGAAAACTCCGCCGGGATCAGATGACGCCCGCCCGAGGCGAAGCCCAGCATGAGCAGGGCAAGCCCGAGCCCGGACAGAAGGAAGCCGACGAGATCGAGGGGCGGGGTGTCGTCCTCCCTGATGTTCGGCACGTAGATCGTGGCGAGCACGATGCCGAGAACCCCGATGGGGATGTTGATGAAGAAGATCCAGCGCCAGTCGAAGTAATGGGTGATGAAGCCGCCCAGCGGCGGCCCCACCACGGGTCCGACGAGGGCCGGGATCGTGAGCGTCGCCAGCGCCTGCACGATCTCGCTGCGGGGAACGCTGCGCAGGAGGACGAGCCGGCCCACGGGCACCATCATGGCCCCGCCCATCCCTTGCGCGAAGCGGGCGATCACGAAGCCCTCCAGCGAGTTGGCCCCCGCGCAGGCGAGCGAGCCCGCCATGAACACCCCGAGGGCCGCCGTGAACACGGTCCGGGCCCCGAACCTGTCCGCCATCCAGCCCGAGATCGGGATGAAGATCGCCAGGCTGATCAGATAGGACGTGAGGGCGAGCTTGAGGGCGATGGGGTCCGCCCCCAGGTCCTGCGCGATCGCCGGCAGGGAGGTCGAGATCACCGTGGAATCCGTGTTCTCCATGAAGAGGGCGGTGGCGATGATCAGGGGAAGCAGGCGGGACTGGCGCATGGCATTTTGGACTTAGCGCCCTTCCCGCCGGGGGCAAAGCGTTTTGGCGCAGGGCCCATCTTCTGGGAATGCGTCCCTTACGCCCTTTGCGAAAAGGAAAGCCCGTGCTACGGACCCTCGCCAACTCTCCGACGCTTTTCAAGGTTCGTCCGTTCACGCATACCCGAAGGAGTTGGCCATGGCCTCCATTCTCGCCGATCGCTTCATCGAAGGGCTGACCTTCGATGACGTGCTGCTCCGGCCCGGCCGCTCCGAGGTTCTGCCCGGCGACGTGGACGTGGCCACCCGGCTGACCCGGACCATCCGCCTCAACCTCCCGATCATCGCCTCCGCCATGGACACGGTCACGGAAGCCCGCATGGCCATCGCCATGGCCCAGAACGGCGGCCTGGGCGTGATCCACCGCAATCTGGAGCCGGGCGCCCAGGCCGAGCAGGTCCGCCTGGTCAAGCGCTACGAGTCCGGCATGGTGATGAACCCCATCACCATCCATCCCGACGAGACCCTGGCCGATGCGCTGGCCATGATGAAGCGCCACGGCATCTCGGGCATTCCGGTGGTGGAGCGCGGTCCCAACGGGGCCAAGGGCAAGCTGGTGGGCATCCTCACCAACCGGGACGTGCGCTTCGCCACCAATCCCGGCCAGCCCGTCTCGGAGCTGATGACCAAGGACCGGCTCATCACGGTCCGGGAGGGCGTGAACCAGGAGGAGGCGCGCCGCCTCCTGCACCAGTTCCGCATCGAGAAGCTTCTGGTGGTGGACGACCATTACCGCTGCATCGGCCTGATCACGGTCAAGGACATCGAGAAGCAGGTGGCTTATCCCAGCGCCGCCAAGGACTCGCAAGGGCGCCTGCTGGTCGCGGCCGCCACCACCACCGGCGAGCAGGGTTTCGAGCGCTCCGAGCGCCTGATCGATGCGGGCTGCGACGTGATCGTGGTCGACACCGCCCACGGCCATTCCGTGAAGGTGCTGGAGAGCGTCGCCCGGGTGAAGAAGCTCTCCAACGCGGTTCAGATCATCGCCGGCAACGTGGCGACCCGGGAAGGGGCCAAGGCCCTGATCGACGCGGGCGCGGACGCCGTGAAGGTGGGCATCGGGCCGGGCTCCATCTGCACCACCCGCATCGTCGCGGGCGTGGGCGTGCCCCAGCTCACCGCCATCATGGAGGCGGTGGAATCGGCGCTGGAGGCCGACGTGCCGGTGATCGCCGACGGCGGCATCAAGTTCTCGGGCGACCTCGCCAAGGCCCTGGCGGCGGGCGCCAACTGCGCCATGGTGGGCTCCCTGCTCGCCGGCACCGACGAGACCCCCGGCGAGGTGTTTCTCTACCAGGGCCGCTCCTACAAGTCCTACCGGGGCATGGGCTCGGTGGGGGCCATGGCCCGCGGCTCGGCGGACCGCTACTTCCAGTCGGAGGTGAACGACACCCTCAAGCTCGTGCCGGAGGGCATCGAAGGACAGGTGGCCTACAAGGGCCCCGTCTCGGCGGTGCTCCACCAGCTCACCGGCGGCCTTCGCGCCGCCATGGGCTATGTGGGGGCGGCGGACCTGCAGGAGTTCCGCGACAAGGCCCAGTTCATCCGCATCACCAGCGCGGGCCTGCGCGAGAGCCACGTCCATGACGTGACGATCACGCGAGAGAGCCCGAATTATCCCACCCGCAGCTGAGCTGTTTCATGAGCATATCCGCCATTCTCGCGCCCCTCTTCGTGCAGGTCGCGCTCACCTTCGTTCTGCTGTTCTGGATGGGGCGGTCCCGCGTCGCGTTGCTCCGGTCCGGCGAGGTGAAGGTGCGGGATATCGCGCTCGGGGAGCGCCAATGGCACACGAAGGTTCAGCAGGCGGCGAACGCCTACCACAACCAGTTCGAGGTGCCGGCGCTGTTCTATGCGCTGACGGCGCTCGCGCTCGTCACCCGCAAGGCCGATCTCGCCTTCGTGGTCATGGCCTGGATCTTCGTCGCAAGCCGGCT
>DATHAU010000104.1:0-9005 GCA_035296545.1 Microvirga sp. | reverse complement strand
CTGCCGGGCGAAACGGTCGACACGGGGATCGGCTGCTTGGCGTCGAAATCGACGCCCAGGCAATCCGCCTCGTTCTCCGCCCCTGCCCCTGGGACAGGAGCAAGGAGCATCGCCGCCACAAGCCAGATCAGGGAGCGCATCGGGTTCGCCTCGCTTCGTTTCGCTGCCGTCGACAGCCAGGATGCAACATCATACAGGAACATCAAGAGTCCAGGATGTGACTGGCGGCACCCGCGTTGCCGGGCGGGGCCGGCGAACGGGGATCGGCCTCTCGCCGGCGCGGCGCTTCTCAGCCGGACCGGAGGCCGCTATATCCTGACCCCTGAAACAGGAGATCGGGCATGAGCGAGATGCGACTCGTGGTGGTGGGGGCGGCCGGGCGCATGGGGCGCATGCTCATCAGGACCGTGGCCGAAACCGAAGGGTGCCGCCTCGTGGGCGCCATCGAGCGGGAGGGCTCTCCCGCCCTCGGCCAGGACGCCGGGCTCCTCGCCGGGACCGGCCCCCTCGACGTGACCGTCACCGACGATCCCCTGCCGGTCTTCGCCCAGGCCGACGGCGTGCTCGACTTCACCGCGCCCGCGGCCACCACGGCGTTCGCGGCCCTCGCGGCCCAGGCCAGGATCGTGCATGTGATCGGCACCACCGGCCTGCAGGAGGCCGACTTCACCCGGCTGGAGGCCGCCGCCCGGCACGCGCGCATCGTCCAGTCCGGCAACATGTCCCTTGGGGTGAACCTGCTTGCAAGCCTCGTGCGCAAGGTGGCGGCCACCCTGGGCGAGGATGTGGACATCGAGATCCTGGAGATGCACCACCGCATGAAGGTGGATGCGCCCTCCGGCACCGCCCTGCTCCTCGGGGAGGCGGCCGCGGAGGGGCGCAAGGTGTCCCTGAAGGACCGCGCGGTGCGCAGCCGCGACGGCCACACGGGCGCGCGCAACCCAGGCGACATCGGCTTTGCGACCCTGCGCGGCGGCTCGGTGGTCGGCGACCACACGGTGATCTTCGCCGCCCAGGGCGAGCGCCTGGAGCTGTCGCACCGCTCCGAGGACCGCACCCTGTTCGCCCGCGGGGCCGTCAGGGCGGCGCTCTGGGCCTTCGACAGGAAGCCCGGTTATTACACCATGGCGGATGTCTTGGGTTTGTAGATGGTGGTTGGTCGTTAGTAGTTAGAGGTTGGCAGGAGTTCGCAATCGCGCTTCCGTCGCTCCCAACCGCATCGACCCCACTTAAGAACAACCGCCTGCCCCCGTTCGCCGCCCACCCCTACGGAGACACATCATGGATCGCCTTCTTGTGCTGGCCCGCCACGGCCAGAGCGAATGGAACCTCAAGAACCTGTTCACCGGCTGGAGGGATCCGGGGCTCACGGATCTCGGGGTCGAGGAGGCGCGGACCGCCGGCCGGCGCCTCAAGGCCATGGGGGTGCGGTTCGACATCGCCTTCACGTCCGACCTGTCCCGCGCCCAGCGCACCTGCAAGCTGATCCTGGAGGAGATCGGCCAGCCGGAGCTCGAGACCATCGCCGACCAGGCCCTGAACGAGCGCGATTACGGCGACCTTTCGGGCCTCAACAAGGACGACGCCCGCGCCCGCTGGGGCGAGGAGCAGGTGCATCTCTGGCGCCGCTCCTACGACGTGCCGCCGCCGGGCGGCGAGAGCCTGAAGGACACGGTGGCCCGGGTGCTGCCCTACTACATCCGCAAGATCCTGCCCCGGGTCATGGGCGGAAAGCGCGTGCTGGTGGCGGCCCACGGCAATTCGCTTCGCGCCCTGGTGATGGTGCTCGACGGCCTGACCTCCGAGACCATCCCGGGCCTCGAACTCGCCACCGGCATCCCCCTGGTCTACCGCCTCAACGCGGACACCACGGTGGCCGACAAGAAGGTGCTGGAGGGGTAAGGCTCCAAGGCCGTCGCGCCCCCGCCCGTCATGGCCGTCCCCGGACTTGATTCGGGGATCAGTCCCGGCCATCCACGTTTTAGGGATGCCGCGCCGCAAAGACGTGGATACCCGGCACAAGGCCGGGCATGACGATCATTGTTCCGGAACAACCCCATGAGCCCCATCACCCTCGCGCCCGGCCTCGTCTACCACCCCGACTATCTCGACCGCCCGGCGCAGGAGCGGCTGCTGGAAGCCCTGCGCGAGATCACCCGGGCCGCGCCCCTCTTCACCCCGCGCATGCCGCGCACGGGAAAGCCGTTCTCGGTGCGCATGACGGGTTGCGGGCGGCTCGGCTGGGTGTCCGACGAGGGGGGCTACCGCTACCAGCCCGCCCATCCCGAGACGGGGCAGCCCTGGCCCGCCATGCCGGAGCAGGTTCTGCGCGCCTGGGAGGAGCTGAGCGCCTATCCGCACCCGCCGGACGCCTGCCTGATCAATTTCTACGGGCCGGGGGCCCGCATGGGGATGCACCAGGACAAGGACGAGGAGGCGTTCGACGCGCCCGTGGTGTCCCTGTCCCTGGGCGACGCGGCCCTGTTCCGCTACGGCGGGCTCGGCCGTAAGGATCCCACCCGGTCGGTTCGCCTGAACTCCGGCGACGCCATCGTGTTCGGCGGCCCGGCGCGGCTGATCCACCATGGGATCGACCGGCTGGTGGCGGGCAGCTCCGGCCTGCTGCCCGGGGGAGGACGGCTCAATCTCACCTTGCGCAAGGTGGAGAAGCCGCTTTAAGCCTAAGGAAAGAACCATCGAGAGGGGCCCCCATGCGAAGCCTTGCCGCCGCAATCCTGAGCGCCGTCCTGTCCTGCACGGCGGCAGGAGCCGCCGAGCCGGTGTTCCCGCCCGCCTCGCGGATCGGCCTCGTGCCCCCCGCCGACATGGTCCCCTCCCGGCGCTTCACCGGCTTCGAGAACGACGAGAAGGCGGCCGCCATCATGCTCACGGAGATGCCGCCCGAGGCCTATGAGCAGATGGGGGCCGGCTTCACCAGGGAGGCCCTCCGGCGCCAGGGCCTCGACATGACCTCCCGCGAGGAGGTGCAGCTCGGCTCCCGGACGGGGCTGCTGATCTCCGGCGCCATGACCCGCCCGGTGGAGGGCCGCAAATGGCTCCTGGCGGTCAAGGATTCCGGCATGACCGCCTTCATCGTCGCCTATGTGCAGGGCGGGCCGGACGGCTACAGCGAGGAGCAGATGCGCGACGCCCTCAAGAGCGTCGCCCTGCGCGAGCCGGTGTCCCTGGACGAGCAGATCTCGGCCCTGCCCTTCCGGGTGGGCGACCGGGCGGGCTTGCGCCCCGTGAAGGTTCTCGCGGGCAATTCGCTTCTCCTCACCGAGGGGCCGGCCGACGTCGTCAAGGCGGCGGAGCAGCCGATCGCGATCCTGGCGGCCTCCCTCAACGCCGCGCCTCCCGCGGGCGAACGGCGCAACCAGTTCGCCCAGCTGGCCCTCCGGTCCACCCAGACCCTCAAGGACATCCGCATCGAGCGCTCGGAGGGTTTTCGCTTCAGGGGCCAGGACTGGCACGAGATCGTCGCCCGGGCGACCCATGCGGAATCCGGCCAGCCCCTCGTCGTCATGCAGACGATCCGCTTTGAATCCGACCGCTACCTGCGCATGGTGGGCATGACCCGGGAGGAGGGCCGCGACCGCCTCCTGCCGCGCTTCAGGGCGGTGATCGACAGCGTCGAGATGGAGCCTTAGTCGCGGGCCGGGAAGGCCGGGAGGGACCAGCCGCGCAGGAGGGCGAGCGCCCGCAACGCGAAGGCGGCGATGAAACCCAGGGCGGCGCTCGGCATGGGATCGAGGCCCAGGCCCTGCAAACCCACCAGGACAGAGGCGCCGAGCGCCGCGGCGGTGACGTAGATCTCCTGGCGCAGCACCAGGGGCGTGGTGCCGGCGACGATGTCGCGGATGATGCCGCCGAAGGCGGCCGTGACGGTGCCGAGCGCCACCGCCGAAAGCGCCGGCACGCCCGCCGCCAGGGCCTTGACCGTGCCGGTGATGGCGAAAAGCGCAAGCCCCAGCGCGTCGGCCCACAGGAGAACGCGCCCGCGCCGCCCGCCCTCCAGGGCGGCGACCCGCCTGGGGCCAAGCGCGAAGACCAGTTCCGCCACGATGAGGCAGACGAGCACGTCCGTGGGATCGCCCACCCAGAAGACCGGGCGCGCGCCGATGAGCAGGTCCCGCAGGGTGCCGCCTCCCACCCCCGTAAGCGTGGCCAGCAGGGCGAAGCCGAACGGGTCCATGCCCTTGCGGGCCGCCATCAGGGCGCCGCTGAGCGCGAAGACGGCGACGCCGATGGTCTCGAAGGGAAGACCGGAGAGAAGCGCCACTTAGGAGGCGGCGGAAGGATTGTCCGCGGTCTCAGTGTCCGCGGTCCCCTGGCCGGAATCGTTGGCGGCGGCGGCCTTGGGGCCGCCCTTGGCGACGCCCACCAGGGCCGGGCGCAGCACGCGCTCGCCGATCACGTAGCCGGACTGGACCACCTGCACCACGGTGCCGTTGGGCACCTCGGGGTTGGGCACCTCGAACATGGCCTGGTGCAGGTTGGGGTCGAACTTCTGGCCCTGCGGTTCGAGCTTCTTCACCCCGTGGCGCTCCAGGGTCTTGAGGAGGTCGCGCTCGGTCAGGTCGATGCCTTCGATCAGCCCCTTGAAGGCGCCCTCGGCGGATCGGCTCGCCTCGGCCGGCACGCTCTCGATGGCGCGGCGCACGTTGTCGGCCACGTTCAGCATGTCGCGGGCGAAGTTCGCCACCGCGTAGGTGCGGGCGTCGGCCACCTCGCGCTCCGTGCGGCGGCGCAGGTTCTCCATGTCGGCCATGAGGCGCAGGAGCTTGTCCTTCAGATCCGCCTTCTCGGCCTCGAGAACGGCGACCGGATCGGCCTCGGAGGCGGCCTCGCTGGCGGCCCCATTGACGGACTCCTGGGCGGAATCGGCCCCTGCGTTCATGGTCTGGTGTTCCGTGTCGTTCGGATTCATGGTCGATCAACTGAAGGTGAGGAGGAGGGTTCGGGCCACATATCAGGTGCCCGGGCCCACAAATCAAGCGCTGCGGCGCTGGAGCGGCTCCGCTTCCTCCCCCTTGAACACGTCCAGAAGGGTGCGGGTGATGGTGGCCTGGCGGCCCGCATGGGTCACTTTCGTGCCGGTCAGGTCGGTCACGTAGAACACGTCCACCGCCTTCTCGCCGAAGGTCACGATGTGGGCTGAGGCGATGTTGAGGTTGAGCTTTCCCAGGGCCGTGGTGAGGTCGTAGAGCAGCCCCGGCCGGTCGAGGCCGGAGATCTCGATCACCGTCTGGCGGCTCGACAGGGAATTGTCGATGGCGACCTCGGGGGGCACGTGGAACGCCTTGGAGGGCGGCTTCGACGGGCGCTTGCCGTCGACGAGGTCGGCGATCTTCACCTCCCCTTTCAGGGCCCGCTCGATGGCCTTGGCCACCCGCTCGGCCCGGCGCAGCTCGTCCTCGTCCCGGTCGAAGGCGCGGGAGAGCACGATGGTGTCGAGCGCCATGCCGTCCGTGGTGGTGAAGACCTGGGCGTCGACGATGTTGCCCCCCGCCGCCGCGCAGGCGCCGGTCACGATGGCGAGCAGGCGGGGATGGTCCGGCGACAGGACGGTAAGTTCGGTCACGCCCCGGAACTGGTCGGTCTCGTAGGCCGTGTCCACGGTGCGCCCGGCCTTTTCCGCATCGCGCACGAAGCGGGCCTGCTTCAGGCGGCGCGCCTCGTCGGTCTTGAGCCAATAGGCGGGGGTGTGGCGGGTCGCATAGGCCTCGAACGCGGCGGCGGGCCAGTCCGGCAATTCGCCCCGCAGGTGCTCCTGCGCCAGCCGCCCCCGCTCCGAGCGGGCGAGATCGACCCCGCCGCCGCCGAGAACCACCTCGGTCTCGTGGTAGAGGGTGCGCAGGAGCTGCCCCTTCCAGCCGGTCCAGGTGCCCGGACCCACCGCCTTGATGTCCGCGATGGTGAGCACGAGCAGCAGCTTCAGGCGCTCCATGGTCTGCACCACCTCGGCGAAGCTCCTGATGGTGGCGGGGTCCGAAAGGTCGCGGCTCTGGGCCGTGTTGGACATGAGCAGGTGGTGCCGGATCAGCCAGGCCACCGTGTCGGTCTCCGCGTCGGTCAGTCCGAAGCGCGGGCCGAGCTTGCGGGCGATGGCCGCGCCGGCCTCGGAATGATCCTCCGGCCGCCCCTTGGCGATGTCGTGCAGGAACACCGCCACATAGAGGGCGCGGCGGTTGCGGATCGTGCCGAAGATCCGGTTCGCCAGGGGATGCTCGCCCCCGAGGCGGCCGGCCTCGATCTCGGTGAGCACGCCCACGGTGCGGAGCAGGTGCTCGTCCACCGTGTAGTGGTGGTACATGTTGAACTGCATCATCGACACGATGCGGCCGAAATCCGGCACGAAGCGCCCGAGCACGCCTGCCTCGTTCATGAGCCGCAGCACCACCTCGGGAGCGTTCCTGGACGTGATGATCTCCAGAAAGAGCTTGTTGGCCTCCGGGTCGTTGCGAAGGCTCGGGTTGACCAGCTTCAGGGAGCGGGTGGCGAGCCTGGTGGCGTCCGGGTGGATCGGCAGGTTGTGCCGGTCCGCGAGCCAGAACAGGCGGATCAGGTTCACCGGATCGTTCTCGAAGGCGTGCTCGCTGGGCACGTTGATGCGGTCGTTGTCGATGATGAAGTCCTCGCCCGCGATCGCGCCGCCGCGCCGCCGCCGGAAGCGCCCGAACATCCGGTCGAGAACCGGGCGGCGCTTGGCCTGGCGCGCTTCCAGTTCGGCGCACACGATGGCGGTGAGGTCCCCCACGTCCTTGGCGATGCGGAAGTAGGCCTTCATGAACCGCTCGACCCCGGACAGGCCGCTGCGGCCGGTAAAGCCGATGCGCTCCGCGATGGCGCGCTGCAGGTCGAAGCTCAGGCGCTCCTCGGCGCGGCCGGTCACGAAATGCAGGTGGCAGCGCACCCGCCAGAGGAACTCCTCGCAGAGCTCGAAGAGCCTGAACTCCTCCGGGGTGAACAGGCCGGCCCTGACGAGCTGCTCCGGCTCCCGCACCCGGTAGACATACTTTGCGATCCAGAACAGGGTGTTGAGATCGCGAAGCCCTCCCTTGCCGTCCTTCACGTTGGGCTCCACCACGTAGCGGGACGCCCCGGCCTTGGCCACGCGGGCGTCGCGCTCCTTCAGCTTGGCCTCCACGAAATCGGCCGCGGAGGCGGCCACGATCTCCTTGTCGAAGCGCTCCACCAGGGAGCCGAAGAGGTCGCGGTCGCCGAACAGGAAGCGGGCTTCCAGAAGCGAGGTGCGGATCGTCATGTCGGCCGCCTCGCGGATGCAGTCCTGCACCGAGCGGGTGGCGTGCCCGACCTTCAGCTTGAGGTCCCAGAGCACATAGAGCATCGCCTCCACGACGCTCTCGCTCCAGGCGGTCTGCTTGTAGGGCAGGAGAAACAGCAGGTCCACGTCGGAGCCGGGCGCCAGGGTTCCGCGCCCGTAGCCCCCCGTCGCCACCACGGCGAGGCGCTCCCCGAGGGACGGGTTGTCCGCCGGATAGAGATGGCGCACCACCGCGTCGTGCACCAGGCGGACCACCTCGTCCATCTGCCCGGACAGGTACCGGGCGCAGGCGAGGCCGTTCTGATGTTCGAGCAGCAGGGCTTCGGCCTCCGCCCTCCCCTCGTCGAGAAAGAGCTTGAGCGCGGGCACCAGCCCCGCGCGCAGGGCCCCGGAATCCCGGAGCGGCTGCTCGCCGAGGTTCTTCAGGATGGCGTCGGGACGATGCGTCGGCATGGGGCATCCAGGTTGAGGATTCCCCTGGCTTACCACTTCATGCCGCCTTCGCCCATGGCCGAACGGACGGGCATCCGTGGCAGCGGATGTTTTGTTCTTTATAAGACACAGCGTTTGACACGAAAGAACGGATGGTTCTATAAAAAGAACACGCGCCGATTTGAGCTAGCAGCTTGCGGGCGCGAAACAAGTGCAGCTAAAGCGCCGGGCGTCCGGGGCCTTCAGGTCCGTGAACCCATGCGCCGGAACATGGGACGAAAGATAATGAGCCTGACCCGCCGCCTCCTCCTCGCCGCCTCCCTCGCCACGGGCCTCGCGTCCTTCGCCGCCGCCGCCTCGGCCCAGGTGAAGGAGATCAAGATCGATTTTGCCACCTACAACCCGGTCAGCCTCGTCCTCAAGGACAAGGGTTTTCTCGAAAAGGCCCTGGAGAAGGACGGGATCAAGGTCCGCTGGGTGCAGTCGCTCGGCTCCAACAAGGCGCTGGAATTCCTCAACGCCGGCTCCCTCGATTTCGGCTCGACCGCCGGGGCCGCTGCGCTGATCGGCAAGATCAACGGCAACCCGATCAAGTCGATCTACGTGTATTCCCGCCCCGAATGGACGGCGCTCGTCACCCGCAAGGACACGGGAATCGCCAAGGTGGAGGACCTGAAGGGCAAGCGCGTGGCCGTGACCCGCGGCACCGATCCGCACATCTTCCTGGTGCGCGCCCTGCAGGAGGCCAAGCTCACCGAGAAGGACGTGAAGCTCGTCCTGCTCCAGCACCCGGACGGCCGCACGGCCCTGGAGCGCGGCGACGTGGACGCTTGGGCCGGCCTCGACCCGCTGATGGCGGCGGCCGAGGTGGAGAGCGGCGCAGCCCTGTTCCACCGCAACGCGGCCGCCAACACCTGGGGCGTGCTCAACGTCTCCGAGGCCTTCGCCAAGGACAACCCCGCCCTCGTGGAACAGGTGCTCAAGGCCTATGAGGAGGCCCGCGCCTATTCGCTCGCCAACCCGGCCGAGCTGAAGAAGACTCTCGTGACCTACACCAAGGTCGCAGAACCCGTGATCGAGCGCCAGCTCGGGCGCACCGAGCTGTCCCATTCCTCCATCGGCCAGCCCCAGGTGGACACGATCCTCGCCGCGGGCCTCGCCCTGCAGCAGGCGGGCGTGATCCCGGCCGACAATGATGTGCGCGCCGCCGTCGACGCCCTGATCGACCGCCGCTTCGCCACCGCGTCGCGCTAGAAGACTTCATCGCGGGAGAGCGCCGTGACAG
>DATHAU010000103.1:0-8152 GCA_035296545.1 Microvirga sp. | reverse complement strand
CTGAGGGGCCTCGCCTATTTGAGCAGGGGGGCGAGGGCGCGGAAATCTTCCGTGGCGGCCCGCTCCAGCCATTCGAACACCACCATCTCGGTCGTTACCCAATGACAGCCCGCATGAAGCAGCCGCGCGCAGGAGGCGCTGACGCTATGGGCCGACCGGCTCGAGACCGCGTCGGCAACCACGAAAACGTCGAACCCGGCGCTCCTGAACCCCAGGGCGGTTTGCAGCACGCACACATGGGCCTCCACCCCGCAGATCACGAGCTGATCCCGTCGGTCGCCGCGCAGGGAGGTCACGCGCTCGGCCGTGGCCGGATCCGCTGCTGCGGAGAAGCTCGTCTTGGGGAGCACGGCCGCGTCCTCTGGGACGGCCTCCAGCACCGCGGGCACGGTGGGGCCGAGCCCCTGGGGATATTGCTCCGTCACGGTCACCGGCACCCCGAGGCGCGCGGCGGCCCTCGAGAGGATGTTGACGCGCGGGATGATCGTCTCGCCTTCGAGGATCGCCGGCATGAGCCGGGCCTGGAGATCGACGACGAGGAGGTGCGAGCGGTCGGCGTTCATCAGCATGGGAGCCTACTTGTCCGGATTGAAGAGGGGCGGGTCGCCCGGCATGGGCATGACCATGGAGAAGCGCAGGCCCTCCTCCTGGAAATCCATGGTGACCTGGGCCTGGAGCTGGGTGGTCAGGACCCGCTGCAGCAGGCGCGAGCCGAAGCCCTGCCGCGAGGGTTGCGTGACCCGCGGGCCCCCGTGCTCGGTCCAGAAGAATTGCAGCAGGGGCCGCTCCTCTCCCGGTTCGATGCGCCATTTCACGTCCACCTGGCCGCCGAAGGTCGAAAGGGCCCCGTGCTTGGCGGCGTTGGTGGTGAGTTCGTGGATGGCCATCCCGATGGGAACCGCGGCTTCGGAGGGCAATTCCACATGCGGGCCATCGACCACGATGCGGTTGCGCGCCTCGTCCTCGTAGGGGCCGAGCTCGGTCTGGATGAGCTCCTCCAAGGCCGCCTTCTGCCAGAGATCCTCGGTGAGGAGGTTGTGGGTTCGCGCGAGGGACACGATGCGCCCCACGAAGCCCTGGTAGAACTCGTCGATGCTCGAGGCGGTTCGGGCGGTGGACCCGACGATGGCCTGGACGGTGGCCAGGGTGTTCTTGACCCGGTGATGCAGCTCGCGGATCAGGAGGTGCTGGCGCTGTTCGGCATGTTTGCGGTCCGTGATGTCCTGCACCACGCCGGTCATGCCCGTAAAGGATCCCTCCTTGTCGTACAGGGCCCGGCCCTGGGCTGCGACCCACACCCGGGCGCCGTTGTCGGCCCTCGTGACCCGATATTCCAGATTGTACCCGGTCTGCGTTTCCGCGGCCTTCTGCATGGCCGCGATGGCGCGGGACGCGTCGGCCGGATGAAGCTGCTCGGTCAGCTTCGTCCAGGTCCTGGGCTCTTCCAGGGGCAGCCCGAAAATCTCCGCCGCTCTTTCCGACAGGAGCATGGCGTCGGATGCCGCGTCCCAGCTCCAGTCGCCCATCCGGGCCGCCTGAAGGGCGACGCGAAGCTGCTGCTCGTTGCCGCGCAGGGCCGCTTCCGTGGCCTTGATGTCGTGGATGTCGACGCTCGTGCCGACCCATCCCGTCAGATGTCCTGCGGCATCCCGCAGGGGCGCGGCCTGAACCATGTGCCAGCGATAGACGCCCCCCGCCGACCGGTAGCGCATCTCCGTGGCGTAGGACGAACCGTTCTCGCGCGCGTTCTTCAGGCCATCGAGAAAACGCGGCAGGTCGTCCGGGTGCACCCACCGGTCCCAGCTGTGGCCGACGGCGTCCGACCGTTGAAGGCCGGAATAGGCGACCCAGCGGTCGTTGACGTAGGTGAGTTCGAGGTTCGGATCGACGATCCAGACCAGGGCGGACAGGGACCCGGCAATGGCGCGCAGGCGCGCGTCGGTCCCGTGCGGGTCCTCCCCGGCCAGGTCCTGCGTCACCCCGACGAGACGAACGGGCCTGCCGTTCTCGTCGCGAATGGCGCTGCCCCTGACCAGAACCCGTCCCGCGCGGCCGTCGGCCCTGAGGATGCGGTGCTCGCCTTCGAAGTCGATCCCCGCCTCGAGGGAGGAGGAGATGGCCTGCCGGAACGGCTCCGCATCGTCCGGGTGGATCATGCGCTGCCATTGCTCGAGGGTCAGCGGGCCGTCCTTCGGAAGGCCGAGACCCGCCTTGAAGGCCGCGGTTCCGCTGACCAGGCCGGTGTCGGGATCGCAATCCCAGGAGCCGAGCTTTCCCGCATCGAGCGCCGTCCGCAACTGGCCGTTGCTCAGACGCAGGGCGTCCTCCGTCTCGCGGAGGCGGCTCTCCAGCTCTGCGAAGCGGTGCCTGTCGCTCCGGTCGGGGGGAGCGACATCGCCTGCGATCGGTCGATCGCTCCGTTGGGTCATGGACGCATACTCTCGGATGATCCTATGGCAATCTGGGCCGCGTGGGAGGGGCCAGTCCCGATCGATGGATCAGACAACGGCCCGGATATAGGGTTTTGGGTCAGGTCTGGAACCCCTCAAGACACTTGATCGCGAAGGTATAGGCGAGGGCGACCTCTTCGAGGCGGTCGAAGCGCCCCGCCGCCCCGCCGTGCCCCGCCTCCATGTTGAGCTTGAGCAGAACCGGTCCTCCCCCGGTCATGTTGGCCCTGAGCCTGGCGACCCATTTGGCCGGTTCCCAGTAGGTCACCCGCGGGTCGGTGAGGCCGGCGAGCGCCAGGATGGCCGGATAGGCCTGCGGCCTCACGTTGTCGTAGGGCGAGTAGGACAGGATCGTCCGGAAGGCGGCCTCGTCCGCTGCGGGGTTGCCCCATTCCGGCCATTCGGGCGGGGTGAGCGGAAGCTCGGCGTCGAGCATGGTGTTGAGCACGTCCACGAAGGGAACCTCGGCGACGATGCCGGCGAACAGGTCCGGCGCCATGTTGGCGACGGCGCCCATGAGCATGCCGCCGGCGCTGCCGCCATGGGCCACGATCCGCCCGCGGGCGGTATAGCGCGCCTCGACCAGGGCCTCGCCGCAGGCGATGAAATCCGTGAAGGTGTTGGTCTTCTTCTCCCGCTTGCCGTCCACATACCAGCGCCAGCCCTTCTCCGTGCCGCCGCGGATATGGGCGATCGCGTAGACGAAGCCCCGGTCAACGAGGGACAGGATGCCGGTGCGGAAGCTCGCCGGCATGGACATCCCGTAGGAGCCATAGCCGTAGAGCAGGCAAGGGGCCGATCCGTCCAGGGCCACGTCCCGCCTGTGGACGATGGAGATCGGCACCTGTTCGCCGTCCGGCGAGGTGGCGAACAGGCGGCGGGTGACATAGTCGGCCGGGTTGTGGCCGCTCGGCACTTCCTGGCGCTTGCGCAGGGTGCGCTCCCCGGTGCGCAGGTTGTAGTCGACGACCTCGCTCGGGGTGGTCAGGGAGGAATAGTGATAGCGGATCACGTCCGTGTCGAACTCGTATCCCGGCGTGAAGCCCAGGGAATAGGCCTCCTCGTCGAAGGCGATCCGGTCCTCGCGTCCTGTGGCGATCTCGCGCAGCACGATCCGCGGGCTGGCGTTCTCCCGCTCCAGGCGCACGAGGTAGCGGGCGAGGGCGACCACGGAGAGGATCATCGTTCCCGGCCGGTAGGGCACCAGATCGCGCCAATGGGCGCGCCCGGGGGCGCCGACGGGGGCCGTCACGATCTTGAAGTCCTCGGCCCCGTCCGCATTGGTGCGGATGATCAGGCTGTCCCCGTGATGCTCCACGTCGTATTGGAGCTGCGGGGTGCGCGGCTCCACCAGACGCGGCGCGGCCGAAGGATCGGCGCGGTCGATGAGCCGCACCTCGGACGTCTCGTGATCGCTCGCCTCGATCAGCACGAAGGCGTCCGACTGGGTGACGCCGAGGCGCACGAAGAAGCCGGAATCCTTCTCCTCGTACACGACCTCGTCCTGTTCGGTGGGCGTGCCGAGAAGGTGACGCTTGACCCGCACGGGGCGGTGGTTCTCGTCGAGTTCCACGTAGTAGAAGCCGGAGGAGTCGCTGAGCCAGACCGCGCCGCCGGAGGCCTGGGAAACCTCGTCGGCGAGATCCGCGCCGCCGTCCAGGTCCCTGACCCGAATCGTAAAGTACTCCGAGCCCTTGGTGTCGGCGCCCCAGGCCATGAGCCGGTGATTCGGGGAGTGCTCCGCGCCGCCGAGGTCGAAGAAGGCATGGCCTTCGGCCTCCTTGTCCCCGTCGAGCATGATCGTCTCGCCCCCGCCGTCCCGGGGGGTGCGGCAGACGAGCGGGTGCTGTCCCCCCTCCCGGTAGCGGGTGAAATAGGCGAAGGGCCCGTCGGGCTCGGGTACGGAGGAATCGTCCTCCTTGATTCGGCCGCGCATTTCGGCGACGAGCCGCGCCTGGAACTCTTCCGTTCCGGCGAAGGCGGCGGCCGTATAGGCGTTCTCCTGCTCCAGGCAGGCGCGGATGGAGGGGTCGAGGGCCTCAGGGCTTTTCAGGACCTCCTTCCAGTTCTCCGCCTTCAACCACGAGTAATCGTCATGAATCCGGACGCCATGAACCTCGAAGCTGTGGGCCTTTGCGGGAATCGAGGGTGCAGGCGGCAGTCGTTGCAAGGAAAGGCGCTCAAGCTTCATGAAACCATCCAGGACAGATCGCGGGGCCGGGTTCGGCCAGCATACATAGCGCATAACTCCGATGAGCCATGTCGGGTCCGCAATGAAAAAGCCCTTGAGGGGCGCCGTAAGCCTAAAGAACTTGTTAGCTACTTCTTCGGGTCCAGGGCGTAGGCATTCGATGGATCGCGGCCCGACCCCTAGTGCTGTCCACAACCTGCTAATGCAAAGTTTTATTGCATAAGGATAGATGATACGCAGTTTTCAGAAGTTTTCCTTTTGAACATCTTGTCATCTGATCGGAATTGCCATACCTGAACAAACAGGCACGATTTCAGTGCGAGTACAGTGCGGTTCAAGGATGAAGTAAGCATTGCTTCTGACAAGCTGCTCGGGATATAGGCTAAAAAGCTTTTTTGAGCTGCTCGAAGGGACCGGAAAGGAACAAAGTCAAGATGAGTGAAAACATCGCTGGAGCAAACTACATCGAATTGGCTGCGGACATCGTCTCGGCCTATGTGAGCAACAATTCGGTGCCGACGGGCGATCTTCCGACCCTGATCAACGAGATCCATTCCGCTCTCATGCGGGTCGGCGGCGGCACCGTGGAGGCGCCCATCGAGGCGCCCAAGCCTGCCGTTCCGCTGAAGAAGTCCGTCACCCCGGACTACATCGTCTGCTTGGAGGACGGGAAGAAGTTCAAGTCGCTGAAGCGCCATCTGCGCACGCAGTACAACATGACCCCCGAGCAATACCGGGAGAAGTGGGGCCTGCCCGTCGATTATCCGATGGTTGCTCCCAACTACGCCAAGGCCCGCTCCGAGCTGGCCAAGGAAATGGGCCTCGGCCAGCAGCGCCGCAAGCGCCGTTCCTCCCGCGGCTAGGCCGGGCTCCGGGGCCGATCCTCTGGGATCAGCCCTCGTGGTTGCCGTGCCGTATTTTCTGACGGCGAAGCGGAGCCGCTTTGCCGATAACGACTCTGGCCTCCAGATCAGCCGCCCCTCGGGCGGCTTTTTTCATTCCGTCGGGGCGGCCTGAGCCCCTTGACAGCCTATGCCCCGGCTGAAGCAGGCCCTGTAAGCCGCAGGGCTCGTGGCGAGCCGCGTCCGGAAATGGTGCCGTAGGGTCGCCGAGGAGCCGAACCCGGACGCCACGGCAATGTCCTCCACTGAATGAGGGGTCGTCTCCAGCAGGTCGCGGGCGCGGAGCAGGCGCTCGGCGAGAAGCCATTCGCCCGGCGGCACTCCCGTGGCGGCCTTGAAGCGGCGCAGGAAGGTGCGCACGCTCATGCCTGTCTCGGCCGCCAGGTCCGCCACGGTCTGCTCCTCGGCGAGACGGGTCCGCATCCGGTCGAACAGGGGCCCGAGGCGGATCCCCTCCCGGGCCGGCGGCATCGGACGCTCGATGAACTGGGCCTGCCCGCCCTCCCGGTGCGGCGGCACCACGAGCCGGCGGGCCAGACGGTTCGTCACCTCGGCGCCGAAGTCGCACCGCACCACATGCAGGCAGAGGTCGATCCCCGCCGCGCTGCCGGCGGACGTGAGAACGCTCCCCTCGTCCACATAGAGCACATCCGGCTCGACCCTGATCTCCGGGTAGGCTGCCGAGAGGCGCTCCACGTGGTGCCAGTGGGTCGTCGCCCTCCGGCCCGTCAGGAGCCCGGCCGCCGCCAGCACGAAGACGCCCGAGCAGATGGACATGAGGCGCACGCCTCTCCCATGGGCGCGCCGGAGGCTCTCGATCAGCGCCGGCGGAATCGGCGCAGCCTGAGCGCCGCGCCAGCCCGGGATGATGATGGTGCCCGCATCCTCCAGGAGTTCGAGCCCGCCATCGGCCACCACCTGAAAGCCGCCGACCGCCCGCATGGGACCCCGGTCGACCGCGCAGACGGCGAATCGATACCAGTCGGGCCCCATCTCGGGCCGGGGCAGGCCGAAGACCTCGATGGCGATGCCGAACTCGAAGGTGCACAGGCCGTCATAGGCAAGGGCCACGACAAGGCGGTTTGGCATGATGTTCACGCTCGTTGGCAGACCTGCCACTTTTCAGCACGACAGGGGAGCGCAAGTCTAGGGCGGCTTTTCCAAGGAGGTTTCCATGCCAGCCAGCCCCGTCGCCGCCGTTGCGGCCGCCTCGCCCGAACGGGCCGCCGCCCATTTCGCAAGCCGCTTGTCCTTCGAGACCGATTGCGCGGACGTTCACGCATCCCTGCTCAACCCGCCTGCGGATTTCGTGCTGCTCGACGTGCGCGGGCCGAACTCCTATGCGCGATCCCATGTGCCCGGCGCTCTCAACCTGCCTTGGCGGGACATGACGCCGGAGCGCCTGGCCGCCTGGCCGCGGGAAACCCTGTTCGTGGTCTATTGCGCCGGGCCGCATTGCAACGGAGCCGACCGGGCCGCCCTGCGGCTGTCGGAGCTCGGCCGCGCGGTCAAGCTCATGCTGGGCGGCATCACCGGATGGGCCGACGAGGGCTTCGACTTCGCCCATGGCCCCGAGCCTGGAGCCGTTGCCCGATCGTCCGCAGCGTGATCCTGCGCGATGCCTCTTGCTGCAAGGGCGGGGGGCTTTCATCGCGGCGAATCTGTGGTCGGCGAAGGTCCCATTGGACTTATCCTCGTTGTTATCAACAGTTCTGAAACCCGTTGACAACTAGGAATATGGACCCACTATCGAGAGTGGAGAGCGTGTCTCTCCATTTTTATTTGTGTAGGAACAAAGCATGAACAAGAACGAGAACGATTGCGTTCACCAAGACATTGCACGGCAGAAGGATTCCACGAGTGGGCAGGGCAAATCCGTTGGAAATGCAAGGCGTACGCGGAAGCGGACCAGGAGCGGCGCGAACGATGGCGCAGGTGATTCCCTCGCCAGGGACGCCAAGCGGCTGCTTACAGCCCTAGGTTTGCCCGAGGCGCGGGTCTTCATCGATCCCACGGACGAGGCGAGCGTGATTCTCCACAAGAAGCGGTCAGGCATTTCGGTGGGGGCGGGCCGCTTTTCGCGGGCGGCTGCCGATTGTCTCACGCAGCAGGATCTCGCCCGCTGGGACCGGCCCGCGCCGGGGCCAAGAACCTTGTCGCTGACCGAGGCAGGACAGGCGCACCTGCGCCGGGCGAATGCGCCCGAGCCGGACGGCGCCTTCTTCCATCAGCATCGCGAGACCGCCGTCGCCACGGTCGAAACGGATTCGGGAGCCAAGCGGGTTCGCGTCGACACGGAGGAAAGCCCCCTCGACTGGCTGCGCCGCCGTAAGGGGCGCGACGGGGAGCCGATGATCGACGAGGCTTCCTACCAGGCCGGCGAGCGGCTGCGCACGGACATCATGCTGGCCGGACTCCTGCCGGGGGTGACCGCCCGCTGGGACGCCACCCCGAGGAGCGGCGGACCCGTTTCGCCCGCCGACGCCACGGACCGGATGATCGCCGCGCGCCAGCGCATCCGGAACGCCTTCGACGCGGTGGGCGCCGACTTCAGCGACCTCCTCATGGATCTCTGCGGCTTCCTCAAAGGCCTGGAGCTGATCGAGCGG
>DATHAU010000102.1:0-7492 GCA_035296545.1 Microvirga sp. | reverse complement strand
TCCCTGCGCCAACCCGGCGGAGCGGGCGGTTCGCCTGGCCATCGCCATGCGGGAATGCACGCTCTCGCTCGCCCGCGACTGGCAGCTGCGCGGCTATACGCTGGGCTTCGGGATCGGCATCGCCCAAGGCTATGCCACCATGGGCAGGATCGGCTTCGAGGGCCGGTTCGATTACGCCGCCATCGGCACCGTCACGAATGTGGCGGCCCGCCTGTGCTCCGAAGCGCACAACAACCAGATCCTCGTGACCCAGCGCATCGCGTCCGAGACGGAGGAGATCGCGGTTGCAAGCTTCCTGGGCGAATTCCCCTTGAAGGGCCTCAGCCGCCCGGTGCCGATCTACAATATCGACGAACTCAGGGCTCCAGCCCCGTAAGCATGCTGCGAGCGCCCAATGGCGAGCATCGCAGGCCCGCCATCGCCCTGCCAGGGGATCTCCATTGTCGGGAAGCCATTGCGATGTATCCTTACGTCATGCTATAACGTGGTGTAAGAATGCCGCTTTTGGCCGTCAGGGGCGAATGCTCGTCTTGAACCTTCGCAATGGGGCCTCCGAAGGATCTTCCCGTGGCAGACACGCAAAGCTATCCCGCAGAAGAGGCGGCGCCGGAAACACGGCCTGCCACCCTTGGCGAAGCGATCCGTCGGAGAGCCGAGGCGCATCCGGATCATCCGGCCCTCATCGCCTCAGGCTATGCCCCGCTGACCTATTCCGCCCTGCAAAGCCAGCTCGACGAGGTTCGGAGCCGGTTGCGCGAGGCGGGGCTCGGTTGCAGCGCCCGCGTCGGCGTGATGCTGCCGAACGGTCCCGAGGCGGTTCTCGCCATCGTCGCCGTGGCCTGCGGCGCCGTTGCCGTGCCCATCGACCCCAGGCTTACGCCTGTCGAGTTCGAGCAGCGCCTTCGGATCCTGAGCCTCGACGCCGTTGTCGTGCCGCAGACCGGCGCTGCCGAGGCGCGCCAGGCAGCCCAGCGCCTCAATCTGGCGATCCTCGACGCCATCCCTTGCGCCGCCGGAAGGCTCGCCCTACGCCCGGCGCTCCCGGCTTCCGGTACGGCTCACGGCTCCGACGAGCCCGATCCGGACGCTCCCGCCTTCATCCTGCAAACCTCCGGCACGACCGCGCAGCCCAAGCTGATCCCCTTCAGCCACCGCAACATGCTGGCCGCAGCGGCCAGAGTTCAGGCCTGGTTCGGGCTCACGCCCCAGGATCGCTGCCTGAGCGTCTCGCCGCCCTATTATTCCCACGGGCTCAAGCTGACGGTGTTCACCCCGCTTCTGACCGGCGGCAGCATCGCGCTTCCGGCGAATGCGGCGGTGGTCGATCCGTTCGAGTGGTTCGATGCCCTGAGGCCCACATGGTATTCGGCCAGCCCTGCGGTTCATCGTGCGGTGGTCGAGAAAGCCGCGCCCGGCGCGAACGAGCCGGCGATGCACACCCTGCGCCTTATCGTGTCGGGCGGCGCGCCGCTCCAGAGAGAGGTGCAGGACGGATTGCAGGCCGCCTTCGGCGTTCCCGTCCTGGAGCATTACGGCTCCAGCGAAGCAGCCCAGATGGCCGCCAATCTGCCGTCCCCCGGCCGGAACAAGCCCGGCACCTGCGGGATGCCGCAGGCCGGCACGGTGATGATCGCCGGCGAGGACGGAACGCCGCTCCCGCCGGGGCGGCAGGGCGAGGTTTGGGTGCGCGGGCCCACCCTCACGGCGGGTTATCTGGGCGATCCGGAACTCAACCGCCGCGCCTTCGAGAAGGGCTGGTTCAAGACGGGCGATCTCGGCAGCCTCGACGAGGAGGGATTCCTCACCCTGCACGGCCGCCTCGGCGAGATCATCAACCGGGGCGGCGAGAAGATCTCTCCGGTCGAAGTCGACGCAGCCCTGATGCGCCATCCCGCCGTTGCCGAGGCCGCGGCCTTCGCGCTTCCTCATCCGCGCCTCGGCGAGGATGTTGCGGCGGCCGTGGTGCTTCGGCCCGACGCCAGGACGACCGGCGCGGAACTCCGGCATTTCCTCCAGGAAAACCTCGCCTCCTTCAAGGTTCCGCGCCGCGTCGTGATCCTCGACCAATTGCCGAAAGGGTTGACCGGCAAGGTGCAGCGCCGCCGCCTCGTGGAGGCCGCAAGAGCATCGGCGGACGAAGCGCCCGCCTCCCCCGGGCCGGCCGCGGGTCAACGGCCCGCTAGTCTGGAAGCGGAACTGCTGAAGCTCTGGCGGAGGCTCCTGAAATCGGAGTCGATCCAAGTCGACGACGACTTCTTCGAGAGCGGAGGCGACTCGCTGCTGGCCACCGAAATGCTCATCGAGACCGAGGCTCTGGTGGGTCGGCCGATCCCGGAGGGGGTTCTGCTGGAAGCAGCCACCATCCGCGAGTTCGCGTCGCGACTGGGGGATCAGGCCCCGTCCGCGGTAAAGCCCCTGATCCACTTCCATGCGGGGGGCGGCCGCACTCCCCTCGTCTTCTTCCACGGCGACCTCGAAAAGGGCGGCCTGTACCTGCGCCAAATGCTGAGACTGCTGGGAACCGGTCAACCGGTCATCGCGATTGCTCCCCATGGCGTGGGCGGAGAGGCCGTTCCGCCCACCATCGAGGCGATGGCCCTTGACCGCCTGCCGCTCATCCTGGCGGAACAGCCCAGGGGACCGTTCCGGCTGATCGGCAACTGCAATGGAGCCCTGGTGGCGTTCGAAACGGCGCGCCTGCTGACCAAGGCAGGGCATGAGGTCGAAGTGGTGGCGCTGATCGACCCGCCTACCGCCAATGCCCGTCCCGTGACGCGAGCGATCCTGAGGCTGCTGCATGGGGCAGGCTCGTCGCGCTGGCTCGCCCGGGCCTACGATCACCTGGCGAGGCTTGAGCGCGCCGCCAGGATGCCGGTTCAGCGGTTGCTTTCCAAAGCCGGTCAGCGGGTCGCCCGCGGGGATATCAGGTTTTCCACGCAGTCGTGGCAGGCATCCTACAATGCCGCCATGGGGCGCTACTTGCCGCGTCCCCTGGCCGTGCCGGCGATCTTCTACGCGGCAGCCCATGAGGGACGGGCCTGGCGGCGGATGAGCCCCGACCTCGAAATCGTCGATGTCCCGGGCGGGCACATCGGCTGCCTGACCGTGCATGCCAATGTCTTGATCGAACATCTTCAGCAGCGGCTCACCCCGGCGTCGCAAATGGCGGCTTGATCGGATTCGCGATCCGTTGCGGAAGCGGTCCACATTCCCTTGCAGGCTTCGATGGCGTCGGAGCCGATCTGCATGGTAGGGAAAAGCAGCGGCGCCGCACAGGCGGGAACCCGCAGACCTGAGGGGCGGACGAGCAGGATCGCCCGCCTGGAAGGAATGCCTGCGCCGGAGACCCATGCATGTCCCTTTCGACAGGCCCTCTGCACGCCTATCTCGCCGGCGCCGGACGCGACGGCCGGGGGCGCCTGATCGCGGATGCGCTCGCCTTATCGGACGAGAGGCTCGAAGCGATCCACGACTACATCCAATGGCTGTTCCCCCTGCCCACCCGCAGCGGCGCCCAGCCCGATGCTCCCACCCTGACGGTGGCCGAGATCGAGGCGATCAGAACCGACAGCCGGGCGACCGACAACCTCCAGCGCGCCGCGGACCGGATGCTCCGGTTCTACGGCGGCACGGATTGGTGGCTCGCGCCGCACGACCATAATCACCTGCGAATCACCCGCATCATTCGCAGCCTGAGGCTGCTCCTGGGACCGGACCCGGCTCGACGCTTCCATCGCGCCGTCCTGGCCTTGAACGATGCGGCCGGATCGCCGGTCAATGCCGGCAGCCTGCGCTTCTGGGCGGAGGCAGCGCAGGAATGAAGCCGGTCATGTCCGGTCGGCCCTGGCGCCGGCAAGCTACTACGAAAGATATGTGTTCCCCACCATGACCGCGGGCTAGCATCGCCGCAGAGAGCCCTCGCCCCTGATAAAACGCGGCGCTTTCCAGCTCGGAAAAGGGTTCCGCCAGGAGGAACGATGACTTCTTACATTTCACGCCGCGGCGTGCTGGGAGGAATATCCGGCACGGCGCTTCTGTATGCATCCGGCGCAACCTCCCAATCGGCCAAGCTGCCCGCCGATCCGGTGGCTCTCAACATCATCGACGTGGCCGGCAACCTGCAGCTGACGCAGGCCGCCATCGAGCGCTTCGCCCGCGAGAACCCGAAGCTCGTCTCCCGCATCAGCTTCAGCCGCGCCCCTTCGCCCGAGCTGCCCGGCAAGCTCAAGGCGCAGCAGCAGGCCAACAAGGTCGATATTGATCTGGTGCTGACCGGCCCGGGCGCCATGTCGGACGGCCTTCAGCAGGGTCTCTGGGTCGATGTGTGGAAGTCCTATCCGGGCAGCCTGCCGAAGCCGGAGGAGGTCTACCACGATCAGGCGCTCATGATGCAGAAGAACTTCGGACAGGACCAGGGAGTGGCCGTCGTCTACTCGCCCTCCGGTCCCCTGTTCGAATACATTCCGGACCGGGTGAAGTCGGTGCCCAAGACCGCGGCCGACCTGCTGGCCTGGGTCAAGGCCAACCCCAACCGCTTCACCTATGCGCGGCCCGTCAATTCGGGGCCGGGCTGGACCTTCCTGATGGGCATGCCCTACATCCTCGGCGACAAGGACCCCAGGGATCCGACCAACGGATGGGACAAGACCTGGAGCTACCTCAAGGAGCTCGGAACCGGGATCGACTATTATCCGGCCGGAACGGGCGCCACCATGAAAGAGCTGGGGGAAGGCACCCGGGACATGATCGTGACCACCTGCGGCTGGGACATCAATCCGCGGGCGCTCGGGATCGTTCCGAAGGAGGCCGAGGTCTTCGCCCTGGAAGGCACCCGCTGGATCCCGGACACCCAGTTCATGTGCATCCCGAAAGGCGTGCCCGAGGACAAGATCGCGGTGGCGCTTGCCCTCATGTCGTACATGCTCAAGCCGGAGCAGCAGGCCGTCACCTATGACAAGGGCTATTTCTATCCGGGCCCGGCCGTCAAAGGCGTGACCCTGGCCATGGCGCCGGAGGAAAGCCGCAACATCCTCAAGGAGTTCGGCCGTCCCGCCTATGACGACCTGATCGCCAAGCTCCCGACCGAAGCGCCCCTGACCCCGGAGAGATTGGTGGCGGCCTTCAGGCGCTGGGACCAGGAGATCGGCAGCAAAGCGAAATAGGATGCGCTTCGCCGCTATCGGTCTCGACCACCGCCATATCTACCACATGGTGGCTGGGCTTCTCGACGCCGGCGCAACCTGCGCCGGCTACGATCCGGCCACGAGCGACCCACGGGTTCTCCAGGGATTCCAGGAGCGCTTTCCCCTGCTCACGCCCGTGGAGAGCGGCCGCCTTCTCGACGACGGCTCCATCGACATCATCCTGTCGGCGGCGATCCCCTGCGATCGGGCAGGCATCGCCGTCGAGGCCATGCGGCGGGGCAAGGATGTGATGGTGGACAAGCCCGGCGTCACGTCCTTCGCCGGGCTCGAAGCGGTGCAGCAGGCGGTGCGCGACACCGGACGCATCTTCTCGATCTGCTTTTCGGAGCGCTTCGTCGTTCCATCGACGATCGTGGCCGGAAAGCTCATCGCCGACGGGGCCATCGGCCAGGTGATCCAAACCATCGGCATGGGCCCGCACCGGCTCAACCGCGCCATCCGGCCGTCATGGTTTTTCGACACGGGCGCCTATGGCGGCATTCTGGTGGATATCGCGTCCCACCAGATCGACCAGTTTCTCCACTTCACGAATTCATCCGACGGCAGCATCGTTGCGTCCAGCGTCGGTCATTACAGCCCGGCGGATCTTCCGGATTTCGAGGATTTCGGCGAGATCCTGATCAGGAGCGCACGCGCCAACGGCTATATCCGCGTCGACTGGTTCACGGCCGACGGCCTGCCCACCTGGGGTGACGGGCGGCTGTTCATCCTGGGCACGGAGGGCTCCATCGAGCTGCGCAAATATGTGGACCTCGACGGACGGCCGGGCGCCGACCACCTCTTCCTCGTGGATCGCCGGGGGACGCGCCACATGGACGCCAGCCGCGAGCCCCTCACCTACTTCCAGGGCTTCCTGGCCGATGTTCGCGACCGAACCGAAACCGCCATGAGCCAGGCTCATGTGTTCACGGTCTGCCGGCTCGCCCTGGAGGCCCAGGCGCGCGCCGTCACGCTGCAGGGGGATCGAAGCCCCGAAGCCAGGGAGCCATCACGTCGATGAAGAAGATCGGTTTGGCCATCGTCGGCCTCGGACCCGCGTCGCAGCCCCATTCGAAGAGCCTTCTGGATCTCTCCGAGCAGGTGGAGGTTTGCTGGGCCGCCAGCCGCTCGCCGGAGCGCGTCAGCGCATACCGGCAGCAGTTCCCCTTCCGCACGACCACGGACATCGAGGCGGCCATCAACGATCCCGCTGTGGACGCCGTGCTGGTTCTGACGCCGCCGAGCAGCCATCTCGATGTGTCGCAGCGATGCTTCGCCGCCGGCAAGCATGTGCTCGTGGAGAAGCCCCTGGAGCTGACGCTGGACCGCGCCGAGCGCCTGGTCGCGGCGGCGGGCGCGGCCGGGCGTCGTTTGGGCGTCGTCCTCCAGCATCGCTTCCGACCGGCGAGCCTGCGGCTGCGGCAGGTTCTGGAGGAAGGCAGGCTCGGGACCGTTCAGGCGGGCTTCCTGTCGGTCCCCTGGTGGCGTCCGCAGAGCTATTACGACGAGCCCGGCCGAGGCACGCTCGCCCGCGACGGCGGAGGGGTTCTCCTCACGCAGGCGATCCATTCCCTCGACCTGTTCCGCTCGCTTGTCGGCGTCTCAGGGGTGATCGCGGCCGATGTCCGCACGACGGAGCTCCACCGCATGGAAACGGAGGATTATGTGGCCGCCCTCCTGCGGCTCGGCAACGGAGCGCCGGGAACGCTCATGACCACCACCGCCGCCTATCCCGGGCATCCCGAACGGATCGAGATCATCGGCACGAAGGGATTCGCGTCGCTGGTCGGCGGAACGCTGCGTCTCTCCCTCCTCGACGGCGAGGAGGAAGTGGTCGAGGCCGAAGGAAGCACCGGCAGCGGCGCCAGGATCATGGACTTTCCGCACGACGCCCATCGCGCGGTGATCGCCGATTTCATCGATGCCCTTCGCAGCGATCGGCAACCCTTCGTTTCCGGCCAGCAGGCTCTTGAGAGCCAGCGCCTGGTGGCGACCGTACTCTCGTCGGCGTTCCGACAGGACTGAATTGCCGCGCAACCCGGATGTCACCGCAGCGAAGTATCGTTCGCTAGAGGCCGGACTCGTCGTCCGTCGATGCGGCGGTGATATTCTGGATCGGCACCCAGGACGTCCAGGGCCTCAGGAACGGCACCAGGTAGGCTCGGCCCCCCTCGATCTTCTCCACCCGGCACGGGTAGG
The DNA here is from genome assembly GCA_035296545.1 of Microvirga sp. GTDB lineage: Bacteria > Pseudomonadota > Alphaproteobacteria > Rhizobiales > Beijerinckiaceae > Microvirga. The sequence goes on along the minus strand of DATHAU010000102.1, from coordinate 110 downwards.
CCCTCTGCTCTCCCGGAGGCCTGTAGACGACGGTGACGCCGACCCGGATGCCGCTGTCGGAGGGCGCGTGCGCCTGCGGCTGCTCAGGGATCGGTCCAACATCGATGCTG
>DATHAU010000101.1:0-9679 GCA_035296545.1 Microvirga sp. | reverse complement strand
CCTACCTCGCCGGGGAGCGCACGCCCCACAACAACCCCTACGCGCGGGGCGTGTTCTTCGGCCTCTCGCCGGAGACGCGGCAGACGGACGTGGTGCAGGCGGTCCTCGAGGGCGTCGCCTTCAGCTTTGCGGACGCCAAGCAATGCCTCGAGCGCGCCGGCACGCCGCTCACCCAGGCGGCCATGATCGGCGGCGGCTCCCGCAGCGCGTTCTGGACCCGGATCTTCGCCAGCGTGCTCGACGTTCCGCTGGTCCGATTCGCGTGCAGCGACAAGGGTCCCGCCTTCGGCGCGGCGCGGCTGGCCCGCCTGGCCGCCACCGGAGAGGCGCCGGAGGCCGTGTGCACCGCGCCGTCCGTTCTCGAAACCATCGAGCCGGACCCGCGCCTCGTGGAGCTCTACCGCCCTCGCGTGGAGGCCTTCCGGGGGCTCTACCGCGCCCTGAAGCCGGAATTCGCCCGGCTATGACGGCTGGATTGACAGGTCCCAAAGCCTCGCTAGCTTTCAGAACCTGAACGAGGGCAGGCTTCGGGCTGGCGCCGTCTGGGAGGAAAGTTGTGCATCCATGCTCCCCAGGCCGACGGGAGGGATTGAAACCCACCCTCCTGAGAGCATTTAGTCCAGCCGGACCATCCGTTGCACCGAGGCGGCCCCTTGGGATGATATACCGTTCAAAAAGCGGAATGTTGGAGCGCCGCCCGCACGAGAGGCGGTCAGGGGACCGCCCATGACGGGATCGGCGCCGATCCTGGAGATGAGCGGGATCTCGAAGACGTTTCCCGGCGTCAAGGCGCTCACGAACGTGTCGCTCACGGTCTATCCGGGCGAGATCCACGCCCTGATGGGCGAGAACGGCGCCGGCAAGTCCACGCTCATGAAGATCCTGTCGGGGGCCTATCAGGCCGATCCCGGCGGGGAGATCCGCATCGACGGCAGGCCCGTGGCGATCGACGGCCCGCTCACCGCCCGGCATCACGGCATCTCCATCATCTACCAGGAGCTTTCCCTCGCGCCCAATCTCACGGTGGCCGAGAACATGCTTCTCGGGCGGGAGCACAAGTCCGGCCCGATGGTGGACCGCCGCTCCATGGAGAATGCCTGCGGGGCGGTTCTCGAACGGCTCGGCGTGGGCTTCAAGGCCACGACCCTCGTCAGCTTGCTGTCCATGGCCGAGAGGCAGCTCGTGGAGATCGCCCGCGCGATCATCGCCAACTCGCGCATCCTGGTCATGGACGAGCCCACCACGTCCCTGTCGTCCCGCGAGACCGCGGCCCTGTTCGCCCTCGTGCGCCAGCTTCGCGCGGACGGGCTCGCCATCATCTATATCAGCCACCGCATGGCCGAGGTCTACGAATTGTCGGATCGGGTCTCGGTGCTGCGGGACGGCTCCTATGTGGGCACCCTGACCCGCAGCGAAATCTCGGCGGAGCGCCTCGTCCACATGATGGTGGGGCGCGACCTGTCCTCCTTCTACAAGAAGGAGCACGACGCCCACGGCAGCCGCGGCCCCGTGATGTTCGCCGTTCGCGGCATGTCCGACGGGCGGCGCGTGCGCGAATGCTCCCTGGAGCTGCACGAGGGCGAGGTTCTCGGCATCGCGGGCCTCGTGGGCGCGGGGCGAACCGAGCTGGCGCGCCTGATCTACGGAGCCGACCCCCGCAGCGGCGGCGAGGTCGTCCTCGACGGCAGGCCCGTCGCCATCCACCGCCCCGAGGACGCCATCGAGGCGGGCATCGTCTACCTGACGGAGGACCGCAAGCATCTCGGCCTCTTCCTGGATCTCACGGTGCGGGAGAACGTGAACATCAACGTGCTCGGGCGCGATTCCCGCGCGGGCGGCGTCCTCAACATGCGAAGCGCCAGGGACCGGGCCGCCGCCGCCATCCGGGCGCTGGCGATCCGGGTGGCGGGCGACGCCGTTCTCGTGGGCAGCCTGTCCGGCGGCAACCAGCAGAAGGTCCTGCTCTCGCGCCTGCTCGAAACCAAGCCGCGGGTGCTCATCCTCGACGAACCCACCCGGGGCGTGGACATCGGCGCCAAGTCGGAGATCTATCGCCTGATCGACTCCCTTGCGCGCAGCGGCGTCGGCGTCATCGTCATCTCCAGCGAGCTTCCGGAAGTGGTGGGAATCTGCGACCGGGTGCTGGTGATGCGCGAGGGACGCATCGCGGGCGAGGTGGGCGGAGCCGGCCGCCCGCCCGTGACGCAGGAGGATATCATCGCCATTGCGACAGGTGTAAGGGAAGCCGCCGAATGACACCGCCGAACGAGACCAGCGCATCCGTCCAGCCGGCCGCCGTCGGCCCCGACGCGGCGTCCCAGAGCATGCAGCGGCGCCTCGCCTGGCGCTCCACCCTGCAGGCGCTGGGCATGCTGCCGGTGCTGATCATCCTGGGCGTGGTGTTCGAGCTCATGTCCGGCCGGTTCATGAGCTTCCAGAACCTCTCCATCGTGGCGCAGCAGGCCTCCATCAACACCGTGCTGGCGGCCGGAATGACCTTCGTCATCCTCACCGGCGGCATCGACCTCTCGGTGGGCTCCATCCTGGCTGCGGCCGCCATGGTGGCGATCCTCGGATCGCTGATCCCCGAATGGGGAATGCTCGGCATTCCGGCGGCCCTGCTGGTGGGCCTGGGGCTGGGGCTCGTCAACGGAGCGCTGATCGCCTTCGCCAAGCTGCCGCCCTTCATCGTCACCTTGGGGTCGCTCACCGCCGTGCGCGGCCTCGCGCGCCTGCTGGGCGGGGACACGACCCAGTTCAACCCGCAGCTTTCCTTCGATTTCATCGCCAACAGCACCCTGTTCCGCCTGCCGTGGCTGGTGTGGATCGCCCTCGCGGTGGTGCTGCTCTCCTGGTTCATCCTGCGCCGCACGGTGCTGGGCGTCCACATCTACGCGGTGGGCGGCAATCCGGATGCGGCGCGGCTCAGCGGCATCAAGGTCTGGGCCGTGCTCCTGTTCGTCTATGCCTTCTCGGGCCTCGCATCCGGCCTCGGCGGCGTCATGTCGGCGGCGCGCCTCTACGCCGCCAACGGATTGCAGCTCGGGCAGTCCTACGAGCTCGACGCCATCGCGGCGGTGATCCTGGGCGGCACCAGCTTCGTGGGCGGCATCGGGTCGATCTGGGGCACGCTCATCGGCGCGCTCATCATCGCCATTCTGACCAACGGACTCATTCTCGTCGGCGTGTCCGACATCTGGCAGTTCATCATCAAGGGGCTCGTGATCATCGGGGCCGTGGCGCTCGACCGCTACCGCCTCAAGGGATCGGCGCGCACCTGACGCAAGGATACCGGCGCCCGCCGGGCGCCCGTATGGGCTGGCTTCCGGAACAAGCATCCGGAAGATCACGGATCGACAATGCACCAGGAGGAATCCATGAAGCTTTCCCGTCTCACATGCAGCCTCGCCGCCGTGGCGCTGCTGGCAGCCCCGGCCTACGCCAAGGACGTCAAGAACGTCGGCATCTCGGTCGGCCTGCTCGGCAACCCGTTCTTCGTCGCCACCATCAAGGGCATCGAGGCCAAGGCGAAGGAGATCACGCCCACCGCCAGGATCACGTCCGTCTCGGCGGATTACGACCTGAACAAGCAGTTCACCCAGATGGACAACTTCGCCGCCGCCGGCACGGACATCGTGATGATCAACGCGGTGGACCCGGTGGCTATCGGGCCCACCGTCAAGCGCGCCCAGGCCGCCGGCATGGTGGTGGCCGCCTTCGACGTGGCGGCGGCCGGCGCCGACGTGACCGTCATGACCGACAACGTCAAGGCCGGGGAACTGGCCTGCCAGTACATCGCCGATCACCTCAAGGGCAAGGGCGACGTGATCATCGTGAACGGCCCGCAGGTCTCGTCCATCGTGGACCGGGTGAAGGGCTGCAAGAACGTGTTCTCCAAGCATCCCGACATCAAGATCCTGTCGGACAACCAGGACGCCAAGGGCTCCCGCGAGGGCGGCTTCGCGGTCGGCCAGAGCCTGCTCACCCGCTTCCCGAAGGTGGACGCGGTCTTCGCCATCAACGACCCCACCGCCATCGGCATCAACCTGGCGGCCAAGCAGCTCAACCGCAGCGAGTTCATCATCACGGGCGTCGACGGCGCTCCCGACATCGAGAACGAGCTGAAGTCGGGCACCTCCCTGATCAAGGCCTCGGCCTCCCAGGACCCCTTCGTGATGGCGGCCCAGTCCTATGAGCTTGCGGCCGGCATCGTGGCCGGCAAGAAGCCCGAGAAGAACGTGATCCTCCTCGAGCCCAAGCTGATCACCGGCGAGAACATCAAGGACTACAAGGGCTGGACGGCCGTTCGCTGATCCGATCCGACATGCGGCGGCCATGGCGGGAGCCCTGGCCGCCGTTTTTCCAGTCATGGTCATCCTGAGGAGCAGACGAAGTCTGCGTCTCGAAGGATGATCCGGGGAGCACGGGAAACGCGACGGAACCTCCTCTCCCGTGCGGGAGAGGGTCACTCACGTCAGCGAGCAAGGTGAGGGACCGCCCTCTCCGATGCAAGCACAGACCGTGGTGAGTGGAGAACTCCGACATTCGGCAGCAACAACCACCGAACCTGAATTCAACGGCATTTCTACGCCTCGGGCCCTGTCAGGAGAGATGTTCGGTTCCATGGCAGGCATACAGCAGATCGGAGCGGCCCAGTCTCCTATCGTCCGAACAGCTCTGAATGTGAGCCGAGCCTGACGAATTCGACGAATTCGTCATCGGCAGTATAGATGAGGAGGAAGTCACCCCCGATATGTGCCTCCCTCGCCCCCTTCCACTCCTTGCCTGAAAGCTCGTGGTCGGCCCATTCCGCGCCGAGAGGCTTCTTCAGGATGATCAGCGTCATCAATTCGATGGCGCGATTCATATCCATTTTTCCGGCCTTGTTGTATCTGTCCCAGTCCTTCCGAAACTGTTTGGTATACTCCGATGCCCTTGGAAGAAGAGCCCGCCTGGCGTCGCTCGGCTTCTTCAAGTTGCTCGCTCGCGGAACTTATCTGTTGCCTTTGAGATCATCGAAGAGCTCATCCGGCGTTGCAAAGCGAGCCCTGCGCGCCTTCCTGATCTCACGGGCCTCCGCAATGGCGGAACGGGTTGTTTCGTTGGGCACCTTGAGTTCAAGAGGAAAGCTTTGAGTTGCGACGACTCGATGAAGAAACACTCGAACGGCATCCGAAACCGAAAGGCCGAGCGACTCGAGAACCGAGGAGGCCTCTTCGCGGATGTCGTCATCGACTCGAACATGGATCATCTTGGTGGCAGCCATATCAAGACTCCTTTCACGAACAGCTCGCTGGACAGCCACTCACACGAATGGCGCTCGGATCATCCGCAGGCTCTAATATGTATCTCAATTGCGATACAGTCAAGAGTGCAGTGACTTAGCCCTCGGATTATCCGATCGGCCCGGAAACGCAAACAGGCCAAGCCCTGCGCGATACTCTTGCCTGCGACAATGATGACGATGCAATCCTGGTGAGGTGTGCTGACCGACACATGGGCCGACCTTTGACCACGGGCCGACCTTCGACCACGGACGAATTCCTAAATTTTTCTGCTGCTTCAAAAGGTTATAAGAGCATTGGCGGCCCTTGCCGCCAATGCCGGCGAACTCGGCGCCTCATTCAGGACCTGCCCACCCTCAACCCTGCCGCTCTTTCATCCGGGAGAGGGGATAAACGCAGCGTCTCCAGAGCCTACTGGATCATCCTTCGGGACGGTGCTACGCACCTCCTCAGGATGAGAGCGACGGGGCGCCAAACCCCTTAGGAATGAAATCTGAGGAGGCGACCCGATGCTGAGGCAGCTGCGCGAGCGGGTTCTGGAGGCCAACCTGGAAGTGGTGCGCCGCGGGCTCGTGCTCTACACCTTCGGCAACGTGAGCGGCATCAGCCGCGAGGATAGCCTCGTGGCGATCAAGCCGAGCGGCGTGCCCTACGAGCGCATGACGGCCGACGATATCGTGGTGACGGATCTCGACGGCCGCATCGTGTGGGGCGAGCTGAAGCCCTCCTCCGATCTCGCCACGCATCTGCACCTCTACAGGTCCTTTCCCGCCATCGGCGGCGTGGTGCACACCCATTCGGAGCACGCGACGGCCTGGGCGCAGGCCTGCCGTCCGATCCCGCCGCTGGGCACCACCCACGCGGATTATTTCTACGGCCCGGTTCCGGTCACCCGCGAGCTGACCGCCCACGAGATCGAGAACGATTACGTCCTGGCGACGGGAATCGCCATCACGGACGCCTTCGGCGACCGGGATCCCCTGGAGGTTCCGGCCGCCCTGGTGGCCGGCCATGGGCCCTTCGCCTGGGGCAAGGACCCGGACGACGCGGTGCACAACGCCGTGGTGCTGGAGGCGGTCGCCCGCATGGCCATGTACACCTTTTCCCTGCGTCCCGACGCGCAGGGGGTTTCGCAGGCGCTCCTCGACCGGCACTATTTCCGCAAGCACGGCGCGACCGCCACCTATGGTCAGGCCGGGGACATAGGTTGAGGAGACCTCCATGGCCGTTGTAGCAGGCGTCGACTTCGGCACCCTGAGCGTCAGGGTCACCCTCGTGGACGACCGCCGGGGGCCGCTGGGCCTCGCCACGGCGGAGTACCCGCTCCACCGCAGGCGGGAGGACCCGGACCACGCCACCCAATCCCATGCGGACCACATGAACGCCCTGGCGCGCGCCATGCGCGGCGCCCTCGAATCCGCAGGGGTCAAGGGCGACGAGGTGGCGAGCCTCGCGGTGGACACCACCGGCTCCAGCGTGGTCATGGTGGGCGAAGGGCTGGAGCCCCTGGGGGAGTATTATCTCTGGTGCGATCACCGGGCCAAGTCGGAGGCCGAGGAGATCACCCGGCTCGCCCATCGGGAAGGGCTGGAGGCGATCCGGTGGTGCGGCGGCGTCTACTCGCACGAATGGGGCTTCTCCAAGCTCTTGCATTGGCTTCGCCACAACCCGGACAAGCGCAGCCGCCTGGCGACGGCGCTCGAACATTGCGACATGGCGGCCGCCACCCTGACCGGCGTGACCGACGCCCGCCGGTTGAAGCGCAGCGTCTGCGCCATGGGCCACAAATGGATGTGGAACCCGCGCTGGGGCGGGCTGCCCCCGCAGGACTTCCTCTCCAAGGTGGATCCCCTGTTCGACGGCATCCGCGACAAGCTCGCGGGCGAATACGCCACCTCCGATGCGGTCGCAGGCCGCCTCACCGAGGAATGGGCGCAGAAGCTCGGCCTGCGGGCCGGAATTCCGATCCCGGTGGGGGCCTTCGACGCCCATTGGGACGCCATCGGGGCCGGCTGCCGGGTGGGCGACGTGGTGAACGTGGTCGGCACCTCCACCTGCATCATCGCCATCGCGGAAGACACCAGCCTGATCGAGGGCGTGTGCGGCGTGGTGCCGGGCAGCGTCGACCCAGGGCTCATGGGCATCGAGGCCGGACTTTCCGCCACGGGCGACATCTTCGAGGCCATCGCCCGGCGCGCCGGCACGAACGTGCGCGAACTCTCCAAGGGCCTGGAGCAGTATCGCGCCGGACAGACCGGCCTCCTGCGCCTGACCTGGGACAACGGCGACCGCACGGTTCTGGTGAAGGCGGACCTGGGCGGCATTACGCTCGGCTGGAACCTGCTGCACACCGCCCAGGACGAACTCTTCGCCGCCATCGAAGGCACCGCCTTCCACACCCGCATCATCCTGGAGCGGATGGCGGAGGGCGGCGTGCCCGTGGAGCGGGTGATCAACGCAGGCGGCATCCCGCAGCACAACGCGGTTCTGAACCAGGTCTACGCCAATGTTCTCGGCCGCCCCGTCCTCGTGCCCGCCGGAATCCCGACCGGGCTGGGCTCCAGCATCTTCGCCAGCCTCGCGGCCGGCTCCCATCCGGATCTCGGCAGCGCGCAGGATGCGATCTGCCTGCCCTTCCGCACCTTCGAGCCGGACCCGGCCGCCCACAGGGTCTACGAGCGGCTCTTCGCCCATTACAGGACCCTCTATTTCGGCTTCGGCGGCGCGAGCGGACCGGTTTTGCTCGACAACATCCTGCGCGACCTCAAGAAGATCGCGTCCCTTCCCGTCGAGCCCGTTCCGCCCGATACGGCGGAGCGCGTTCCGGTCTGAGACCCGACGCCGTGATGAGCATGCTCACGCCCCTGTCTGGAGATGTCTGATGATCCTGGTGTCCGGCGAGGCCCTGATCGACCTGTTCATCGGCAAGTCCGCCCCGGCAGGCTTCCCGGCCGAGGCGGTGGCCGGCGGCTCGCCGTTCAACGTGGCGATCGGGATCAGCCGCCTGGGGCGTCCCGCCGCCTTCCTGTCCACCCTGTCCGAGGATGTGTTCGGGGCGTTCCTGTTCGACAAGCTGGTTGAGGCCGGCGTGAGCCCCGCCTATGTGCAGCGCTGCCCGAACGTCACGACGCTCAGCGTGGTCGCCACCAGCCCGTCGGGGCAGCCGCAATACTCCTTCTATGCGCCGGACAGCGCCGACCGCGCCCTCAGGCCCGAGGCTCTTCCGGCCCGATTGCCCGACGACGTGAACGCCATCGCGGCGGGCTCCTATGCGCTTGGGGTCGAGCCCATCGCCGGCGCCATCGAAGCCCTGCTGCGCCGGGAGGCGGGGTCCCGGGTGATCTCCCTCGACCCCAATGTGAGGCCGCGGGTTGTGGGCGACCTGACAGCCTACCGGGAGCGCTTCGAGGGGCTGCTGGCCCATGCGGCCATCGTCAAGGCGAGCGACGAGGATATCGAGCTGCTCTACGACACCCAGGACCTCGCCTCCGCGGCCCGCGCCTGGCTCGGGCGCGGGCCGCGGCTCGTGATCGTCACCCGCGGGGAGAAGGGGCCGCTCGCCGCCTTCGGGGGCGCGATCCTGCAGCGCCCGGCCCCCAGGATCGCGGTGGTGGATACGGTCGGCGCGGGCGACACCTTCCATGCGGGGCTCCTCTCCTGGCTCGACGCCAACGGCCTGCTGACCCTGGAGGGCGTCGCCGGGTTGAGCGAGGCCCAGGTGACGGCGGCCCTCGATTTCGCGGCGGCGGCGGCGGCCATCGTGTGCACCCGGCGCGGCGCCGATCCGCCCCTCTGGGACGAGGTAGAGCAATTCATGGCAGCGCGACCTTGAGCTTGATGGAGGCCATCGTGACGAATTCCCAACCCGTGCTCCCGCCCACCGGCCCGAATTGGCGTTCCAATCCCTTCCATCGCCAGTGGCTGGCCGATCAGGCCAAGGGGCTGTTCGATTTCTTCCAGCGCGGCGTCGTCAATCCCGCGGGGGGCTTCTTCGATCTCGACGATGCGGGAGGGCCGGTCGAGACCGGCAACCCCGTCCGGCAGATCCACAACACCACCCGCATGGTGCATTGCTTTGCCATCGGCGCCCTGCTCGGGCGGCCGGGTTGCGACACCATCGTCGATCACGGGATGCAGTATCTCTGGAACAGCCACCGGGACGCTCGGCATGGGGGCTATGTCTGGTCCCTGGACAATGACGGGCCGAAGGACGACGCCAAGCAGGCCTACGGGCACGCGTTCGTCCTGCTGGCGGCCTCCAGCGCCAAGGTGGTGGGGCATCCTCTGGCGGACCGGCTCCTGGAGGACATCACGGGGGTGCTGGAGCAGCGCTTCTGGGAGGAGCGGCACGGAGCCGTGACGGAGGAATTCTCCCGGGACTGGCAGCCCTTGAG
>DATHAU010000100.1:0-2156 GCA_035296545.1 Microvirga sp. | reverse complement strand
CTCAGGGCGCAGTAATCGGCGGCCTTGGCGTCCACGCGCCGGACGATTTCATCGAGGCTCAGGCGGTCGTTGTGCATGGCGTGCGACTCGGGCTGTTGGAACGGGTTGGCACCGTACCGATGATCGCAGCGGGGCGAAAGCGCCTAGGCCCTGGCATCCCTGTGTCAGCCCGGTGACGATCGCGCCGGCCGTTCGGGTCATCCCACCGCGAACAGGTCCCGGTCACCCGGCAAGGCCTGCGGCTCCTCGAAGGCGTTGGGGTCGCCCGGCCCGGTCTCCCAGCCGAGATCCGGGAGCGCGATGATGCGAAGCCCCCGCGGGTCGGCCCGGGTGACCACGATGTTGCGGGTCTCCAGATAGGCGACGAGGCGGCGGGCGCGGCCCGGGGAGCGGCTGCCGCAGGCGCGGGCGATCTCCCCGTCCGGCGGGCAGGGCGAGCCTTCGAGGGCCGCGCGGGCCAGGAGCAGGTAGACGCCCTGGATGTCCTCCGGGAGGTCGCCCGCAAGGGCCAGGGCCCGGTCCCATTCGGAGCCCGCGGCGGTGGCGGTGTCGACGCCGGCGCGGGCCACCGCCAGGCGGCGGCGGAAGGCGGGAAGGTTGGGGGGCTCCCCGCCGACCCGGCGGATGCGGCAGCGCACCAGGAAGTCCTGATACAGCACGGCCACCGAGCGGAAGGCCGCCTCGGGATCGGCCAGGATCTCCCGCAGGATCGCGTCGAGAGCAGCCTCATGCTCCGCCTTGGATTGCGGGCTTGCCTCCGCCTGGGGCTCCGGCGCGGCGGCGGGGCGCGTGCGGGCGAGTTGCGCCAGGAGGTCGTTGGTGGAGGGGGCGGGCGGCGGCGCGCGGCGCTGCGCCGCGGGACGGGCGGCGGCCTCGTCATCGCCCGCCTTGAAGATCAAGTCACGGGCCTCCTCCTTGGGCTGCTCGGGGAGCGGCACCAGCGTGAAGGCGCCGGTGCGGGTGGAGGTCTCCACCGGGCCGATGCGGATCGGCAGGGGGCGGCGCGACAGGGCGGGCCCCAGGGCCACGAAATGACCGCGCTCCAGGTCGCGGAACATCTCGGCCTGGCGGCGCTCCATGCCCAGGAGGTCGGCGGCGCGGGCCATGTCGATGTCCAGGAAGGTGCGGCCCATGAGGAAGTTGGAGGCCTCCGCCGCCACGTTCTTGGCGAGCTTGGCGAGGCGCTGGGTGGCGATGATGCCGGCCAGCCCCCGCTTGCGCCCGCGGCACATGAGGTTGGTCATGGCCCCGAGGGACGCCTTTCGGGCCTCGTCCGACACCTCGCCGGCGGCGGCCGGGGCGAAGAGCTGCGCCTCGTCCACCACCACGAGCATCGGATACCAGAAGTCGCGCTCCGCCTCGAACAGGCCGCCCAGGAAGGCCGCCGCGCAGCGCATCTGCGCCTCCGCGTCCAGCCCCTCCAGACTCAGCACCACGGAGACCCGGTGCTGGCGCACCCGGGCGGCCACGCGCTGAAGGTCGCCCTCGCCCCGGGAGGCGTCCACCACCACATGGCCGAACCGGTCGGCGAGCGTCACGAAATCCCCCTCCGGGTCGATCACCGCCTGCTGGACGAGGGATGCGCTCTGTTCGAGGAGGCGGCGCAGGAGATGGGACTTGCCGGAGCCGGAATTGCCCTGGACGAGCAGGCGCGTCGCCAGGAGCTCCTCCAGGTCGAGCCGAGCCGCCTGTCCCGCGGGCGCGGAGGACGCCACGCCCATGTCGATTCCAGCCTTCATCAGCCCCCTCATTCCAGCGCCAGCCGGCTTGGGTCCTAACACGGGGCGGGGGATGAAAGTGCCAAGGACGATGGAATGCTCCACAGGCTTGCGGCCCTATCCCCAGGCATCAAGCCGCAGGACGGGTGAACAACGGCGCGGGCCGGTCATTGACGCCTGAACCATCAGGACAGGATGCGATCCATGCCGCCATTCAGCCGAATCGCCCGCGAAGCCGCGCCTCTCCGGGAGGACGGCTCGGGCCTCGTTCTTCGCACCCAGGGCGCGGGCGACGCCGGCGCGCGGCCCCTGCCCCCCGGCACGGAGCGGGTGGAAGGGGCCTTCGAGACCCTGGGCCTGATGATCGCGGGCCTCATGGTGCTTTTCGCCGTGGTGCTCCTGGTCATGAGGGCCCGGCGGAACCGGTGATCAATCGGC
>DATHAU010000099.1:0-4495 GCA_035296545.1 Microvirga sp. | reverse complement strand
GGCTCCGGCGGGCGGCCCGAGGGCGTCGCCCGCCGACTTGGTGCCTCTCGCCTCGGGGCTTGCGCGAAGCCGCAGGATCCGGTCCGCCCGTCTCACGAGTTGGGGCGGCTCAGCCCTCCGGATCCGTCTTCAGACGGCCGGTCAGGCGGACGGCGCGGGCCGCATGGGCCCGGTCCGGCGGCGGTGTGCTGGGGCTTGCATGACCCGCCGGGGGCGTTCCCGGTCCGGGTGGCGGAGCCGGAGCGGCGGGAGGGCGCGTTCCGGTAGGACGCGGCCCGTCCCGAGCCCGCCGCCGTCACTGGCCTGGCGGTTCGGGACGGCGCGAGACCCGGTGCAGCAGGCGCGAAAGCTCCTCGATGGCGTAGGGCTTCTGCAGGAGCTCGAACCCGCGCCGGCCTTCCTCCACCAGTTCGTGGCTGTAGCCGGAGGTCAGGATCACCGGCAGGCCGGGATAAAGGCGCTGGATCTCCTGGCCCAGCTCGATGCCGCTCTTGCCGGGCATGAGCACGTCGGAGAACACCACGTCGACGGGCAGGCCTTCCGCCAGCAGGGCGAGGGCCTCGTCGGCGTTCGACGCCCAGGTGGTCTCGTAGCCAAGGTCCTGGAGCATCCGGGTGGAGAACGTGCCCACCTCCACGTTGTCCTCGACCACGAGCACCCGCCGGCCTTCGCCCGTGTCCCCCTGGGCCGGTCCTCTCGCGGCGGACCGCGCCTCCGCCACCTCCCGTTCGACCCGGGGCAGGTAGAGGGTGAAGGTGGCGCCTTGCCCGACCTCGCTCTCGACCGTGACGTCGCCGCCCGACTGCTTGGCGAAGCCGTAGACCTGGCTTAGGCCCAGGCCGGTGCCCTTGCCCACTTCCTTGGTGGTGTAGAACGGCTCGAAGATCTGGCCGAACTTGTCGGGCGCGATGCCGGATCCCGTGTCGCTGATCGACACGGCCACGAAGGCGTCCGCGCGGGCCCGGAGCTCCGGGGTCGAGGACACGCCGGACAGGGTGTCGACCCGGATGGTCAGCGTGCCCTCGCCCTCCATGGCGTCCCGGGCGTTCACGGCCATGTTGACCAGGGCGCTCTCGAACTGCGTCACGTCCGCCTCCACGAAGCAGCGTTCGCAGGCGAGCTGGGTGACGATCTGGATGCGCGCGCCCACGATGGTGAGCAGCATGTCGCTCAAGGCCCGCACGCGGGCCGGAACGTCGAACACCTCTGGCTTGAGCGCCTGCCGCCGGGCGAAGGCCAGGAGCTGGCCCGTGAGCTTGGAGCCGCGCTCCACCGTGTCGGCGATGGCGTCCACGTAGCGCTGCCGCCGCTCCTCGGCCAGGTCCGGCCGGCGCAGGAGGTCCGTGGAGGATTTGATGATGGTGAGCAGGTTGTTGAAATCATGCGCGATGCCGCCCGTGAGCTGGCCTACCGCGTCCATCTTCTGGGCCTGGGCGAGGGCCTCCTGCGCCTGCACCAGCTCGGCGGTGCGCGCGGCGACGCGCTCCTCCAGGGTCTCGTTCAGGTCGCGCAGCCGGATCTCGGCCTGCTTCTGATCGGTGATGTCGAGCTGGATGCCGTCCCAGATCATGGAGCCGTCGGCCTGCTCCCGCGGCGCCGAGATGATCCGGGCCCAGCGGATCTCGCCGTCGTCGCGGCGGAACCGGACCTCCAGGTCGAAGGGCCGCTTGTCGCGCACGGCGGCCGCCTCGGCTTCCACCATCGACTCGTGGTGCTCCGGCAGGATCAGCCGGTACGGGAGGGAGGGGTCCGCGCGCACCGCGGCGGCGGAGATGCCGGTCAGCCGCTCATGGTTTTCCGAGACGTAGAGGAAGCGCCGCTCGCTGCCGTCCCGGCCCGTGGCGATCTGGAAGATGATCCCCAAGGGCAGGTTGTCGGTGAGCGCCCGCAGCCGCGCCTCGGTCTCCTCGAGCGCCGTTTCCGCCCGCGCCCGCTCGACGGCGCTCCAGGTCGCCTCGGCCGCCTCCCGGGCGAGCTCCATGTGATCGTCGGTCCAGCGGCGGGGCTCGCGGCAATGGGCAAAGAGCGCAGCGGCGAAACGCCCCCCTCTGACGAGCGGCACCGTCAGCCCCGCCTGGATCGGAGCCTGGATGGGAACGACCCCTGCGCCCGCCCTGGGAGGCTCGACGGGCCTGTTCTCGAACGCAAGGGCCCGCCCGGCGCGTAGGCTGATGATCCGCTCGGGACCGAATTCATCGAGGCGGCGGCGGCCGCGCAGGCTCGGCATCCGTCCGTTGGTCCAGTCGTCCTCGATGAGGAACGTGAAGTCGCTCCCGTCCATCTCGGCGAAGCCGACCCGGTCGGCGGCGAGGTGCTGGCCGAGAAGTTCGGCAGCGGTGTCGGTGATCTCGCGCGGGTCCTTGAGGCCGCAGAGGCGCTCGTCGAGCTCGATGCGGAAAGCCTCCCGCCGCTCCGCCAGGATGCGGGTGGTGATCTCGATGCCGATGCTGAGCACACCCTCGACGCGCCCCTCGTCCCCGATGATCGGACTCAGGCTGAAATCGAACCAGCGGTCCTCCAGCTGCCCGTCGAGCATCTGCGGCAGCAGGTCGTCCGCCGAACCCGCCGCCGCGCCGGTGGCGAAAACCTCCGCCAGGGCGGGCTCGAACGACGGCCAGACATCGGGAAACACCTCGCCCGCCGGAGCGCCGAGGGCGTCGGGGTGCTTCTCGCCGATGAGCCGCCGCCAGGCGTCGTTGTAGAGCAGCCGCCGCTGCTCCCCCCAGTAGATGCCGATGGGATGCTGGGCGTTGAGGCAGATGCCGAGCGCCTGGCGCAAGGCTTGCGGCCAGGCCTCGATGGGCCCGAGCGGCGTCGCCGACCAGTCATGGGCCCGCATCAGCGCGCCCATCTCGCCGCCGCCCGCGAGGAAGGCCGGCGCCGGGGTCGAGCTAACCTTGCCGTGAATCATAGGTCTGACTCATCGCAGAGGCGTCCCGGTTGCGCTGGCCTCGCGGCCGACCCGCCTGAGGAACGCACATGCCGAACCGGACGGCCCCGCCCGTAACCCGGCGCGGCCGAAGAGGGCCGGGGCGCGGAGGCCCAAGTTCAGCTCGGCCACGAGAGAGACGTTGCGGATCTTGGCTGTTGGCATGCTCTAACGTCCCATGCCGTAGGGGAGTTGTCAAAGATTTGGCAGGATGCCGGTCCAGGCATAAGCTTGGCGCTATACGGCGTCCTCAGGCAGGCGGCGGGATCGTGACGTGCTCGGGCCGGGAACCGGGCGTCCGCCCGCTTCCTAGCCCTCGCCGAGGGCGCCGCCCCTGGGCGGGGTGTCCGTGCGGAGGTCCGCCCTCAGGCCGGCCTCGTCCTCCGCGTCCTGGGCGTCCGCCGCCATCCGCCCGTAGCGGTCGAGGGCTCCCTGCAGGATGTAGGCGGCCGCCATCTTGTCCACCGCATCGGCCCGCTTGGCCCGCGAGGCGTCCGCGTCGAGCAGGGTGCGGGTCACCACCATGGTGGACAGGCGCTCGTCCCAGAACAGGACGGGCAGGGGAAGGATCGGCTTGAGGTTGCGCGCGAAGGCCCGGGTCGCCTGCGAGCGGGGCCCCTCCGTCCCGTCCATGTTGAGGGGCAGGCCGAAGACGAGCCCGCCCGCCTCGTAGCGCTCGCAGAGCGCCTTGATGCGCTCCGCGTCGGGGGTGAACTTGACCCGCTTGAGGGTTTCCAGGGGCGTGGCGATGCGCTTCTCCACGTCCGAGAGGGCAAGCCCGATGGTCTTGGTGCCGAGATCGACCCCGATGAGGCGCGCGCGCGGTCCGAGCCCTTCGACGAAGGCCACGAGTTCATCGTCCTTGGAGATCATGGGGGTGGCCTCCTCATCCGGCCTGTGCCTGACAGGCTCTATATGGGCAGGCTCCCTATGGGAAGGAGACCGGCGTCGAATGGGGGCGCGGCTTTTTCCGGACGGGTCCGTTGCCGAGCCTTGCGCCTTCCGGCACGAAGCTTTGTTCTCGGGGCCATGGCCGGCCGTGGGCCTCGCCCCATTTCCATGCTGCTCAATCGCAAGGGTGCTCCCATGAAAATCACCTGGTTCGGCCATTCCGCCTTCCGGCTCGACTTCTCCGACCGCGTCGTGCTCATCGATCCCTTCCTCACCGGGAATCCCGCCTTCGAGGGCAGCCGGGACAAGGCGTCGGAGGGCGCGACCCATATCCTGCTCACCCACGGCCACGGGGACCATGTGGGCGACACCCTCCACATCGCGAAGGCCGCCGGCGCCAAGGTGGTGACGAATTTCGAGCTGTGCATGTACCTGGCCACCGAGGGCCTGGAGAACTTCGACCCCATGACCACGGGGGGCACCACCGACCAGGGCGGCTTCACCGTCACCCTCGTGCGTGCCGACCATTCGTCGGGGCTGGTGGAGATGGGCGTGAACTATCCCCTCGGCAGCGCCAACGGCGTCATCGTCAAGGCCCCGGGCGAGCCCACAATCTACCACATGGGCGACACGGACATCTTCGGCGACATGGCCCTCATCGCCGAGATCCACAAG
>DATHAU010000098.1:0-2245 GCA_035296545.1 Microvirga sp. | reverse complement strand
GCCTCCGTGGTCACGGCCTTCTTCGGCGCGCATACGAGCAACCTCGCGGCGATCTCGGCGGCGATCTGCACCGGACCCGACACGCACCCGGACCCGGAGAAGCGCTGGATGGTCGGGCCGTTCTATGCCTTGAACTACCTGATCTTCGCCGCCTTCAGCGCCGCCCTCATCGGGCTGATCGCGGCCCTGCCGCCGGAGCTCATCAGGACGGTCGCGGGCCTTGCCCTCATGGGGGCCTTCGCCGGAGCCCTGGGCTCGGCCCTGTCGGAGGAGTCCAGGCGCTTCCCGGCGGTTCTGACCCTGGCGGTGACCGCCTCGGGCCTCACCCTCTTCGGCATCGGCTCCGCCTTCTGGGGCCTGGCCGCGGGCCTCCTGGCCCTCGGCCTGGACCACATGGCCGTCCGCCTGCGCCGGCGCGGCTGATCTGGACGGCGGCATCCGTTAAGCTTAATGGTTCGTGACCAGGAGCCAGAACGGGAGCCCTTCATGAGCGGAACCACCAAAGCGGCGCGGCTTGCCAACGCAGCGCGGCTTGCCATCGCGGCCCTGACCCTCGCCCTGGGAGCCTGCCAGACCTCGCTCGGCTCGCCGGAAGGCGTCCCGGTCGCCCTTGAGAGCATCGACGGCGCCCCTGCGCCGGTTCGCATGGCCCTGGCGGACGAACTCGCCGCCGCCGCCTCCGAGCGCCGGGTGGAGCTGGTCGGCTCCAGCGCCGAGGCGCGCTACCGGGTCCGCGGCTATCTCTCCACGGAAACCGAGGGCGGGCAGACCAAGGTCGCCTATGTGTGGGACGTGTTCGACGCCCAGAACAGGCGGGCCAAGCGCCTGGCCGGGTCGAGCCCAGCCGGGGCGAGCCCGGCCGGGATCGCGTCCGGCTCCATCTCGGCCACCGACAGGGAAGCCCTCGCCCGGCTGGCGCAGGCCAGCATGGACGAGATCGCCGGGTTCCTGAGCGCCTCCAAGCGCGAGCCCTCGTTCCGGACCGCGGAAGCCCTGGGGGACGAGCTCCCCGTCGCCCAGTGACCCGGCGGCCACAAATCCACATTGCCGCAGATTGGGACCCCGGCACGTATTGTGACGGTTCCATATCGCTGCTAAGACCCTTGGCGTTCTGCCGCGCCGGGGTTGTGACGTCGCGCAGCAGGCTCTCGACAGGTCAAACAGAGCCAAAGTTGCTTTCATGAAGCTCGTTGCGGGAAATTCCAATCGTCCGCTCGCCGAGGCGATCGCCGCCTATCTCAATGTTCCCCTCGCAAAGGCCCAGGTGAGGCGCTTTGCCGACATGGAAGTGTTCGTCGAGATCCAGGACAACATGCGCGGCGAGGATGTGTTCATCATCCAGTCGACCTCGTTCCCCACCAACGACCACCTGATGGAGCTTCTCATCATCACCGACGCCCTGCGCCGCGCCTCCGCGCGCCGCATCACGGCGGTGATCCCCTATTTCGGCTATGCCCGGCAGGACCGAAAGGCCGGCGGGCGCACCCCGATCTCGGCCAAGCTGGTGGCCAACATCATCACCCATGCGGGGGTGGACCGGGTCCTGACCCTGGACCTCCATGCGGGGCAGATCCAGGGCTTCTTCGACATTCCCACCGACAACCTCTACGCCGCGCCCATCCTGGCCCGCGACGTGAAGGAGCGGCTCGTGGGCAACCGCATGGTGGTCTCGCCCGACGTGGGCGGCGTGGTGCGCGCCCGGGCGCTGGCCAAGCGCATCGACGCGCAGCTCGCCATCGTGGACAAGCGCCGGGAGCGGGCGGGCGAGTCCGAGGTGATGAACATCATCGGCGACGTGAGCGGCCGCTCCTGCATCCTGGTGGACGACATCGTGGATTCCGGCGGAACCCTGGTGAACGCCGCCGACGCCCTCTTGGACAAGGGGGCCAAGGAGGTCTACGCCTACATCACCCACGGGGTGCTCTCCGGGGGCGCGGTGTCGCGCATCACCGGCTCCCGGCTCAAGGAGCTGGTCATCACCGACTCCATCATGCCCACGGAGGCCGTGAAGGTGGCCCACAACATCCGGGTCATCACCATCGCCCCGCTCATGGGCGAAGCCATCGGCCGCACCGCCACGGAAAGCTCGGTGTCGAGCCTGTTCGACTAAGACATCCCCTCACCCGTGGTGACACCCTCCGCTGTCATCCCCGCGCAGGCGGGGATCCATAAACACGCGGCTGGGAGGACGAGCGCTGCGGCATCCGCTCTGCCTTATCACTCACCGTCAGCGGTTATGGATCCC
>DATHAU010000097.1:0-4298 GCA_035296545.1 Microvirga sp. | reverse complement strand
CAGCGGTCGCTCCTTTCGGAGGCACGCAGGCGCGAATCGGCACGAACCCGTTCGCGGTCGGCATCCCGCGGGCGCAGGAACCGCCGGTCATCGTCGATTTCGCCACCAGCCGGCTCGCGATGGGCAAGGTCCGCGTGGCGTACAACAAGGGCGAGCCCGTTCCGCCCGGAACCCTGCTGGATGCGAGCGGGCAGCCGACGAACGACCCGGCGGTCATGTTCGGGGATCCCATCGGCGCGCTCCTTCCCTTCGGGGAGCACAAGGGGTGGGGTTTGTCCCTCGCCTGCGAGCTCCTGGGAGCGGCGCTGACCGGCGGCAAGACGCAGTCCGGTCCCAAGCGAAGCAACGCCATCATCAATTCGATGTTCTCGGTTCTGGTGTCGCCGGATCACCTCGGGACAAGAACCACCTTCAACGACGAGATCGATGCTTTCGTGGCATGGGCGCAGACCGGGGCCCCGAAGGCGATGGAAGTCCTGCTTCCCGGTGATCCGGAACGCGCGATCAAGCGGCAGAGGGAGCAGGATGGGATCCTGATCGATCGTAGGACATGGGATCAGATCATGGCAGCGGCCGATGCGGTGGGTGCGACGGATGTGAGCCAATAGGCGGCAGACGCTCAATCCCCGCCTGCCCGAAGGGCGGGGCAGCAGCGGTCTAGGCCGCCACGACGATGTCGAAGCGCCCTTGGAGGGCGCCCGGCTCGGGCGATGGCCCGGAGGCCAAGGGCACAATCACGCTGCGGCGAGCCTGAGGATCGAGAATCCGGTTCAGGACCCCGTCTCTCGAGTTCAGGACCTCTCCCGCGATGTACATCTGCGTGATCAACCGTCCCTGCCCTGGGACATGGACGGCAAAATGAATGTGCGGCGTCCGGCCCGGATAGGGCACCGGCCGGATGGTGCGGAACCGGTATCTCCCCTGCTCGTCCACCTCGGTTCGGCCATAACCCTGGAAGGCATGGTCGATGCGTCCCTGTCCCGCCGCGCGGGGATGGCGATAGATGCCGTTGGCATCGCATTGCCAGATCTCCACGACGCTCCCCGGCCTGGGCTGCCCACGGGTATCCAGCACGCGCCCTGAAACATGGATCACCTGTCCCAGGGCCTGGGCGGCCTGGCCGGTGACCCGCACCAGGTCGTTGTCCATGTCGGGCGGAAAAGCGACAGGGTAGAAGGGCCCCTCGGTCTGTCCCGGCGTTGGAACAAGCTCGGCCGCGACTAGGCCGTCCGGGATGATGACCGATGCCGAGGCGACCACCGCCCCGATCAGCAAAGCCCTTCGATCAAGGGAGAAGGAGGACTGGTTGGTCATCGGGGAACTCCGGGCTTTGATCAGCCATGAGAGCATAGGCCAGCATCCCGTCCCGGCCAGATCACCACATCCTGCATCGCAGGAACGTGATGAAGGCCCAGGTGCTTCAGGTTTTCAAGCCATTCATCGTTCACGCGGCGCTCAATCGTTTGGTGAGGAGTTCCAGAACGGCTGGGGCATCA
The DNA here is from genome assembly GCA_035296545.1 of Microvirga sp. GTDB lineage: Bacteria > Pseudomonadota > Alphaproteobacteria > Rhizobiales > Beijerinckiaceae > Microvirga. The sequence goes on along the minus strand of DATHAU010000097.1, from coordinate 2,802 downwards.
ACTCCCATGACGACCCGAACCGGGGCCCCTCCCCCTGCCACGATTGCCAGTTCTCCGGCCCTCTCACCCATCGCGACGCTGACGCTCAGCCCGAGGTCTTCGCACTCGAAGAGTTCCGGCGACAGGGCGACCAACATCACGCATGGATCATGCAGGGGACGGCTGTCCTGAGCAGTCGGGGACGCAAAATAAGCCTGAATGAGATGAGCAACCATCTCGGCCGTGGGTCGACCGCTCTTCATCAGGAAGGAGGCAAGTTCCCGCGTCGCGCGGACCCGGCGTGTCACGTCGAGGGGAATGAGCACGCGAGTCACGTCGGAGCCCAGTACCACGGCCGCCGCCTCGGGATCTGCCCACAGGTTGAATTCGGAGCGCGGCCCCACATTGCCATGCTCGTGGATCACGCCGCCCATGGCGATGATCCGGCCGATGCGTCGGCCCGCTTCCGGCTTTTCAAGCATGAGGCGGGCGAGATTGGTGAGAGGTCCGAGGGCGAGGACATCAACGGAGCCCGCCGGCTGATCGAGCAGGAAATCCGCCAACCACTCCACGGCGTGCCTGCTGTCGGGCAATCGCGCGGGATCAGGCAAGGCAACGCCACCGATCCCGCTCTCCCCATGCAGGCCCAACGGCTCAGGACCCACGCGCGACAGGGGCGAAGACGCCCCTTGGAAGACCGGAATATCTTCCCGCCCAGCGAAGGCCAACAGCCTGCAGGCATTGCGGGTGGTCGTCTCGATGCCGATGTTGCCCGCCACTGTCGTGATGCCGGCAACATCGAATTCGGGCGAAGCGAGCGCCAGGAGAATGCCGATGGCATCATCGATGCCGGGATCGGTGTCGATGACGGTCAAGCGGGGTTTTGCATGGGGCATGGTAGCGGTACAAGCCTTGGGGGTCCGTGTGATCGCTTATCCGACGGCCATCCGGTTTTGACCATAGCCTTAGGTGCCCCATGACCGATGTTGCGCCGCTGCCCGAGGATCTTCTCGTGAATGCCGCCGATGAGGTGCGAATCCGCCAGAACCTCGCGCTGGTCGCCCTGGGCAAGCGGCCTGCGGACGGGCTGTTGCGGGTCGGGCGGCTGCTCGACGTTCACACGCGCACCTGGCTCGATGACCAGGAGATCGCCATCTGCGGCCGGCGTGTCGCCTGGACCGGACCCGCGGGCGCGTTTCCGGGAACGGCTCCGGAGCGGACGGATCGGAGTGGCCTCGCGGCTGTTCCCGGCTTCGGCGAGGTGCACAAGCATATCGAAAGTTCGCACGTCACCCCGGAATACGAGGCCGCCCTCGTTCTGCCGCGGGGCAACACATGGACCTGCGAGGCGAGCCACGAGTTCTCGAATGTCGATGGCCTGCACAATCTGGAATTCTGGCTGACCGCCCGTCGGCGCGGCTCGCCCATGAAGATCTTCCCGCTCCCCGGTTCGGCCGTGCCGCCGACGGCCTATGAATGGGGCGGCGGGTATTACGGCTACGACGAGCAGGCGGAATTCCTGACGCGCAGCCTCATGGTGGCCGGCCTTGACGAGGTGATGGACTGGCCCGCTGTCTGGAACCCGGACAACCCGTCGCATCAGCGGCTCTGGGGCATGATCCGGGCCACCTTCGAGCATCGTGGCGTCGTGGAGGGCCACGGCGCCGGTCTGCGCGATCTCGACTCCATCAACGCCTTTGCGGCGGCGGGCCTTGCGTCCGATCACGAGGGATGGACGGCCGAGGAGGTGTTCGACAAGCTGCGCCACGGCATCTTCATTGAAATCCGGCCGCATTCCATGCCGGAGATCATCCAGGGCCTGCTTGAACGCGGCCTCTCCGACTGGTCCCAGGTTGCCCTCGCCACCGACGACCGCAGCGCCTCGGACACGCTGCGGATGGGCGCGACGGACCACAATGTGCGCCTTGCGATCCAATCGGGGCTCCCGCCCGAGATCGCGATCCAATGCGTAACCATCAATCCGGCGCGTCACATGCGTCTTACGCCCTGGGTCGGCAGCATCGCACCTGGGCGCTTCGCCGATATCGTGCTGCTCGACGATTTGGAAAAGATCGCCATCGCCGAGGTCTGGGCCGACGGCCGGCCCGTCTCCAGGGGCACGGAATATCTTGGGCCCCTGCCCTCGATCGACTGGCCCGACTGGGCCTCCCGGACCGTCAATATCAAGGGCAGGATCGGGCCTGAGGAATTCAGGATCCCTGCGGAACCCGGCCGGGCCACGATGCGGGCGGCACTGCTCCGGCCTTTCCACTGGCATGACGACTTCATCACCATGGAGTTGCCGGTCGAAAACGGAGAGGTCCAGCGCGATCCTGCTCGAAACGTCACCAAATTCGCCATCGTCGACCGGTTCTCCGGCGAAGCGAAGATCTCGCGCATGTTCTGGCTCGGTTGCGGGCCGAAGACGCCCGACACGGCGGTGGGTTGCACCGTCGCCCATGACAAGCACAACCTCTGGATCGCCGGCTCGTCGGATGAAGCCATGGCGATGGTGGCCAACCGGGTGGCGGAGATCGGCGGCGGCTGGGTTCTCGTCAGCGGCGGCAAGGTTCTGGCAGAGGTGCGTTATGAGATCGGCGGGCTGATGACCCAACGCCCGGCGGAAGAGCTCGATGCCGAGATGCGGAAGCTTTATGCCGCAGCGCAAACCATTGAATGGCTCTACGAGCCGACCTTCTCCCCACGCTGGTATCCGGGCTTTCCGGAGCGGCTGCAATTTGCAACGCTCACCTGCGCGCCCTGGCGCTGGGTTCTGGTCGCGCCCTGCGAGGCCGCTCCGCAGGGCTTCGTGAATGTGGCGAC
>DATHAU010000096.1:0-5103 GCA_035296545.1 Microvirga sp. | reverse complement strand
GTGGCGTCGAGGTCGGAGCCGAACTGGGCGAAGGCCGCCATCTCGCGGTACTGCGCCAGCTCGCCCTTGATCTTGCCCGCCACCTTCTTCATGGCCTTCGTCTGGGCCGAGGAGCCCACGCGGGACACGGAGAGGCCCACGTTCACCGCAGGCCGGATGCCCTGGTAGAACAGGTCCGTCTCCAGGAAGATCTGGCCGTCGGTGATGGAGATCACGTTGGTGGGGATGTAGGCCGACACGTCGTTGGCCTGGGTCTCGATCACCGGCAGGGCGGTGAGCGAGCCCGAGCCCTGGCTCTCGTTGAGCTTCGCGGCGCGCTCGAGCAGGCGGGAGTGCAGGTAGAACACGTCGCCCGGATAGGCCTCGCGGCCCGGCGGGCGGCGCAGCAGCAGGGACATCTGGCGGTAGGCCACGGCCTGCTTGGACAGGTCGTCGTACACGATCACGGCGTGCATGCCGTTGTCGCGGAAGAACTCGCCCATGGCGCAGCCCGAGAAGGGCGCCAGGAACTGCATCGGAGCCGGATCGGAGGCGGTGGCCGCGATGATGATGGAGTATTCTAGGGCGCCGTGCTCTTCGAGCACCTTCACGAACTGGGCCACCGTGGAGCGCTTCTGGCCCACGGCGACGTAGACGCAGTACAGCTTCTGCGATTCGTCGTCGCCCTGGTTGAGGGGCTTCTGGTTGAGGATCGTGTCGAGGAGGATGGCGGTCTTGCCGGTCTGGCGGTCGCCGATGATCAGCTCGCGCTGGCCGCGGCCCACCGGGATGAGGGCGTCGATGGACTTGAGGCCCGTGGCCATGGGCTCGTGCACGGACTTGCGCGGAATGATGCCGGGAGCCTTCACGTCCACCCGGCGGCGCTCCGTGGAGACGATGGGGCCCTTGCCGTCGATGGGGTTGCCCAGCGCGTCGACGACGCGGCCGAGCAGGCCCTTGCCCACCGGCACGTCCACGATGGCGCCCGTGCGCTTCACGGTCTGGCCCTCGGCGATCTCGCGGTCGGAACCGAAGATCACCACGCCCACGTTGTCGGTCTCGAGGTTGAGGGCCATGCCGCGCACGCCGCTCTCGAATTCGACCATTTCGCCGGCCTGAACCTTGTCGAGGCCGTAGCAACGGGCAATACCGTCGCCCACGGACAGGACCTGACCGACTTCGGTGACCTCGGCCTCGGTGCCGAAGTTCTTGATCTGCTCTTTGAGGATCGCGGAGATCTCAGCGGCTCGAATGTCCATCAGTGGACCTCTTTCATCGCTAGACGAATGGAATTGAGTTTGGTGCGCACCGAGGCATCCACCATGCGGGAGCCCATCTTCACGATGAGGCCGCCGATGAGGCTCGGGTCGATCCTGACGTCCAGGGAGACGTCAGCCTTGGCGACGTCGCGCAGCGCCGCCTTGATTTCGTTCAGAACCTTGTCCGAGGGCGCTTCCGCCAGGGTCACCTGCGCCCGGACGATGCCCTTGGCGTCGGACACCAGATCCTGGTAGGCGCGGATCATGTCCGGAAGGGCGAAGAGCCGGCGCTTGGCCGCCACGAGGCGGATGAAGTTGCCCGCAAGGCCCGAGATGCCGGCCTTGTCGAGCAGGGCGCCCACCGCGGCGGACTGCTCCTCCGCCGTGAAGATGGGATTGCGGATCAGGCGCTGCAAGTCCTCGCTGCCCCGGATCATCTGATCGAAGCGGCCGAGATCGCCCGACACGGCGTCCACCACATTGCCTTCCCGGGCAAGCTCGAACATGGCCGAGGCGTAGCGCAAGGCCACGCCCGACAGGAGGGGTCCATCTTGGGAGCCGCTTTGCGCCACGTAATCGTCTCTCTCAAGTTACGGGTTTCAGGACCGGAGAAGCCTTGGAAGGAGCTTTCGGGAGACCCGTCAGGTCGATGGAAATGGGCCCTGAGCGGGACCGTCTCCGCCCGTCAGGCGGGGGTGCACTAGCATGGGTTTTTCCGAGGCGCAAGGCGAGCTTAGGCCAAGCGCGGCCTAAAACCTCGGGCCGGGAGCCGATTCGAGCCGAGGGGGCCTCACAGCTCCAGCACCGCCACCTCGCAATTCTGAAGCTGGCGGCCGGTGAGGTGATAGAAGAACATGCCGTGGCCGACCACCGCGATCAGCCCCTCGGGCCGGCTTGCGAGCCATTCCCGGAACTGACCGACCCGCTGGCTCAAGGTCTCCGGGGGCTCCACCACGAAGCCGCGCTCGTCGGGCTCGCCGTCGTTGTGCCACCAGATGTCGTCCAAGTGCTCGAAGGTCAGGTGCGGGAAGGCCTCGGCCAGGCGATTCGGCGCGCTGCCCACATCGCAGCTGCTCTCGAGATGCTCCCGGTGCAGGCACTCCACATGGATCGGCGGGGCCGCGGGATGGCTGCCGAACAGCGCCATCGTGGTCTGGATCGCCCGGGTCAGGGGCGACGTGACGACGAGTTCGTAAGGGTACCGGCGCAGCTCCACGGCCCGCTCGGCGGCCTGCCTGAGGCCAAGCTCGGTCAGGGGCGCATCCGGGTGCATCGGGTCGAGGCCGGTCTCGGCGAAATGGGCGTTGAAGGTCGATTGACCGTGGCGGATGCAGTGGACGATCTTGGGCATGCTCTTCTCTGATGAATGGGTGGATTGACTACAAAAAGCTCTGCGGGTCCACGTCGATGGACACCTTCGTGTTGCCGCGGATCTTGGGGCAGCGGGCCATCCAGGCGCGCAGATAGGCCTGAAGATCCACCTCCCGCTCGGTCTTGACCAGGAGCCGGAAGCGGTAGCGGCCGCGGATCAGGGCCAGCGGCGCCTCCGCGGGTCCCAGGACCGTGACCCCGGGCGGGGGCTCGGCCACCAGCGCCATGGCGCGGGCGTGGCCCTCCGCCGCCTCCCGCTCGGCGGCGGACACGATGAGGGAGGCCAGACGCCCGAAGGGGGGCAGGCCCGCCATCTCGCGGACCCGGGTCTCCTCCGCGTAGAACCGCTCCGCATCCCCGGACACCAGGGCGGCGATCACCGGATGGTCCGGCTGCCAGGTCTGGACCAGGGCCCGGCCCGGCTTCTCGCCGCGCCCGGCGCGGCCCGTCACCTGCTGGAGCATCTGGAAGGTGCGCTCCGCCGCCCGGGGATCGCCGGAGGTGAGGCCGATATCCGCGTCCAGCACGCCCACCAGGGTCAAGAGCGGAAAGTTGTGGCCCTTGGCCACGAGCTGGGTGCCGATGACGATGTCGCACTCGCCCGCCGCCACGGCGGCAAGCTCCGCGCGCAGCCGCTCGGTGCCGCCGGGAAAATCGCTGGAGAGCACGATGCAGCGCTTGTCGGGAAACAGCTCCGCCGCCTCCTCGGCGATCCGCTCCACCCCCGGGCCGCAGGGCACGAGCGAATCGATGCTGCCGCATTCGACGCAGGCCCCGGGGATGCGCTCCGCGTGCCCGCAATGGTGGCACACGAGGGAGCGGCGGAAGCGGTGCTCCACGAGCCAGGCGGAGCAGTTGGGGCACTCGTAGCGGTGGGCGCAGGACCGGCAGAGGGTGAGCGGGGCATAGCCGCGCCGGTTGAGGAAGAGCAGCGCCTGCTCGCCCCGGGCCACCGTGTCCTCCACGGACAGGACCAGGGTGGGCGAGAGCCAGCGGCCCTTCGGGATCTGCTCGCGCCGTAGGTCCACCGCCCGGATCAGCGGCATGGAGCGCCCGCCGAATCGCTCGGGCAGGCGCACGTGGCGGTAGCGCCCGCGCTCCACGTTGACCCGGCTCTCGATGGAGGGCGTGGCGGAGGCCAGCACCACCGGGGCATTCTCGATCCGCCCCCGCACCACCGCCATGTCGCGGGCGTGGTAATGCACCCCGTCCTCCTGCTTGTAGGCGGTCTCGTGCTCCTCATCGACCACGATGAGGCCGAGACTTGCATAGGGCAGGAACAGGGCCGAGCGGGCGCCCGCCACCACCTTCACCTCCCCCGAGGCGATGCCCGCATAAAGCCGCTCGCGCCGGCGGCCGGTGACGCCGGAATGCCAGGTGGCGGGCTTCACCCCGAACCGGGCGGCGAACCGGTCGAGGAACTGGGCGGTCAGCGCAATCTCCGGCATGAGGATCAGGGCCTGGCGGCCCCGGCGCACGGCCTCGGCCACCGCCTCGAAATAGACCTCCGTCTTGCCGGAGCCCGTCACCCCCTCAAGCAGGATGACGGGCGCATGCTCCTCGGCCATGGACGACACCACGGACTCCGCGGCCGCGCGCTGGCCGTCGGAGAGGCTGGCCTGGCCGAAATCCGGGTTCGGGGGATCGGCAACGGGCTCCTGCAGGAGGGTGATGGTTTCCAGGGCGCCCTCATCGATGAGGCCGTCGACGACGCTGGCGCTGACCCCTGCCGCAAGGGCAAGCTCGCTCTTGAGCCGCACGACCCCGTCCCCGGCAACCTCGACGACCCGCCGGCGCGCCGGGGTCATGCGCTTGGGCAAGGGCCCGGACAATCTCACCCCGACGCGAACCGCCTCCGGGCGGTCCCCATCGGGAACCTTGAGGCCCATGGCCAGGGCCGAACCCTTGGGAGCGAGCGTGTACCAGGAGATCCAGTCCAGGAACCTGCGCATCCTGGGCGGAAGGTTCGGACCCTCGACGACGCCCGTCACCTTCTTGAGGTTGCCCCCCTGCCCCTCGCGCAGGCCCCAGACCACGCCGACGACCTCCCGGGTGGCCAGCGGCACCTGCACCACATCGCCCTCCTCGACGGCGAGGCCGTCCGGCAGGGCGTAGCTGTAGGCCGTGTCCAGCGCCAGGGGGATGAGAACATCGGCGATGCGGCTTGTCATTCGGAGGAGGTTAACCTGTCCCTGTTATTCCTTCTGCCGTTGCATATAGCGGGACCATGTCAAGCAGCGACTCACAAAATGCCCCCGATCTCGCCCTTCCGGGCGCGGCGGATGCGCGCCGGGAGGCCATGGCCTGGCTTGCCGCCATGGCCAAGGAGCGGAGGCTGTCGGCCAAGACCGTGGAGGCCTATGGCCGCGACCTGCGCCAGTTCCTCGCCTTTCTCACCGGCCATCTCGGCGAGCCCCCCGGCGTCGAGGCGATCCTGGGCCTCAAGCCCCTCGACATCCGCGCCTTTCTGGCGGCGCGCCGCATGGAGGCGGTG
>DATHAU010000095.1:0-6567 GCA_035296545.1 Microvirga sp. | reverse complement strand
CCAGACCGTGATCCCGCTGGTCAAGCGCACGGCGGAAGCCCTGGCCCATTGGCTGGCGCCTGCCTACGGGGAGGCGCTGCAGCTCGAACCCGACCTCGACGCCATCGAGGCCCTGGCCGACGAGCGCGAAAGCCTCTGGCGGCGGGTGTCGGCGGCGGCGTTCCTCAGCGAGGACGAGAAGCGCGAGGCGGTGGGGTATGGCCGTGCCCCGAGCGGGAAAGGGAGGTGAGGCTGCTCGCAAGCGAAAGACTTTCGTCGGGTCTCACGTTCACGCCGTCCTCATCCTGGGGAGGCCGCAGGCCATCTCGAAGACCTCATCCTGAGGAGCAGACGAAGTCTGCGTCTCGAAGGATGATCCAGGGAGCGCAGGAAGCGCCACGCGTCCCCTCTCCCGAGTGGGAGAGGGGCAGGGGTGAGGGTAGGGCGCTTCAAGGTGAGGCGCTTACACCTCCGCGCACCACCGCTGTGCTTTTCGCGGAGAGGGCCTTCCCTCACCCTGCTCGCTGACGCGAGTGACCCTCTCCCACACGGGAGAGGGAGACCCGTCGCGTTTCCGCGCTCCCTGGATCATCCTTCGAGACGGCCTGCGGCCTCCTCAGGATGAGGTCTGCGAGACGCCTGCTTCGCGCCCCCAGGATGAGGACGGCGTGAAAAGCCCCAGTTTTAGGGCGAGAGCCTACGGGCGATCAGCCCGATCCCTACAACGATCCCGGATCGCCTTGCGGCGTCCGGGATAACGTCGAACGCCGATCCGTCGCGCATTTTTAATCCCTTTCATTTCCGCTTCCGACGCGCGTCCCGCCTTAAGGGAACTTGGCGCAGGAACAAAACATGAACGCATTCGATCAGATCACCGAGGCCGTCATCAGCCGCGGGGATCTTGCCCATCTCGCCCTGTTCGTCTGGGCGAGCGGGGCTTCCGCGCTGCTCGCCATGACCATTCGCGACCTGTTTGCGGCCCACCGCCGCTTCGACGCCTTCGTGCGCGAGCTCGCCCTGTTCAACCGCCGCCATTCCGGAGATCCCTCATGACCCGTTCGTCCCGTCCCGCCCGCAAGCCGAGAGCCGCGCGGGAGACGCAGAGCCGGGCCACCCTCGTGTTCCGCGACTTCGTGCGCCAGCTCGAGAAGCTCGACGCGAGCCCGCCCAAGCCCGCCCGCGGGGCAGGGCGATGAAGCCCTCCCGCGTTCCCGCCACGCAGGAGACCAAGTTCCTCCCCGGACCCTTGAGCGCCGTGGAGGGAGACGGGGTGTTCGAGGGCTATGCCAGCCTGTTCGGCGTGGCCGATCGCGGCAAGGACGTGGTCATGCCGGGGGCCTTCGCGGACAGCTTGAAAAGCCGCGCCGCCGGGGGCGTGCGGATGCTCTGGCAGCACGATCCCGCCGCGCCCATCGGGCGCTGGCTCTCCATCGAGGAGGACCGGCGCGGCCTGAAGGTTCGCGGCAGGCTCAGCCTCGCGGTGGAGCGGGCGCGCGACATCCATGCCCTCCTGCGCGAGGGCGCGGTGGACGGCCTGTCCATCGGCTTTCGCGTCGAGCGGGCCCGGGCCGAGCGGCCCACCGGGCTGCGGCGGCTCGAAAAGCTCGACCTGTGGGAGATCTCCGTGGTCACCTTCCCCATGCTCCCCGGGGCGCGGGTGGAGGCGGTGAAGCAGGGCTCGCCCACGCTTCCCCTCGCCATCCGAAGAACCGCCCGCCGGCTGTTCTCCTGAACATCCGCCGCCGGGGCGCGTTAGCTCAAAGGCCCGCGGAGGTGCGGACGCTGCGGGCAGTCCCTTTCGTGCGACGTTCCATGGCGTCCGCCTCCCAGGAGGTTTTCATGAAGAAGCTCGCTGTTGCGGTTCTCCTCGCCCTTGCGGCCGCCGCCTGCACCACCACGGAGGAACGGATCGGCGGCGCCGCCGTGGGCGCGGGCGTCGGCGCGGTGGCGGGACCCGTGGGGGCCGTCGCCGGCGGGGCCATCGGGGCTGCGGCCGGTCCCACCGTGTCGAACAGGGTGCAGGCCACCACCCGCCGCGCCCGCCGCCGCTGACTGATTCCCCATCGGGAATGAACGGGCCCGCCCTCCGGCGGGCCTTTTTTGTTGAACCCTTTTCAAACCCTGGATTGCCATGATTCCTGCTGTTGAAACCAAATCCATGTCCGACGACGTCGCCTCGGCCTTCGAGGATTTCGCCCGGGCCTTCGAGGCCTTCAAGGACACCAACGATACGCGCCTGTCCGAACTCGAAACGCGCCTCTCCGGCGACGTGGTGACGGACGAGAAGCTCACCCGCATCGACGCCGCCCTGGACGACGCCAAGCGCCGCCTGGACCGCCTCGCCCTCGACCGCTCCCGTCCGCCGCTGGCCGGCCAGGAGACCTCCCGCGATCCAGCGCAGGCCGAGCACAAGAGCGCCTTTCACGCCTATATCCGGTCCGGCGAGGCGTCGGGCCTGAAGCGGCTGGAGGAGAAGGCGCTCTCCGCCGGCTCCGGCCCGGACGGGGGCTATCTCGTGCCCGACACGGTGGAGGCGGAGGTGCTGTGCCGCCTCACCGGCGTGTCGCCGATCCGGGCCGTTTCGTCGGTGCGGGTGATCTCCGGCGGCCAGTACAAGCGCGCCTTCTCCCGGACCGGCCCCGCCACGGGCTGGGTGGGCGAGACGGCGGCGCGGCCGCAGACCGCGGGCCCGGCGCTCTCCGAGCTGAGCTTCCCGGCCATGGAGCTCTACGCCATGCCGGCCGCCACCCAGACCCTGCTCGACGACGCGGTGGTGGACATCGACCGCTGGATCGCCGAGGAGGTGGAGGCCGCCTTCGCCGAGCAGGAAAGCGCCGCCTTCGTCAACGGCGACGGAGTGAGCAAGCCGAAGGGCTTCCTGGCCTCCGACATCGTCAAGGACGATGCCTGGGACTGGGGCAAGCTCGGGGCGGTGCACACGGGCGGCGCGGCCTTCCCGGCGGGCAGCCCGTCCGACGTGCTGGTGGAGCTGATCTACGCCCTCAAGGCGGGCTACCGCCAGAACGCCTCCTTCGTCATGAACCGCAAGACGCAGAGCGCGATCCGCAAGTTCAAGGACGACAACGGCGGGTATCTCTGGGCTCCGCCCGCGAGCATCGGCCAGGCGGCGACGCTGATGGGCTTTCCCGTGGTGGAGGCGGAGGACATGCCGGACATCGCGGCGGGCGCCTGCGCGGTGGCCTTCGGCGATTTCAAGCGCGGATACCTCATCGTCGACCGGGCCGGGATGCGCGTGCTGCGCGATCCCTATTCCGCCAAGCCCTACGTGCTGTTCTACACCACCAAGCGCGTGGGCGGCGGGGTGCAGGACTACGCGGCCATCAAGCTGCTGAAGTTCGCCGCCTGAGCGGGGCGACGGGCGTGGACGGGCACGGACCGAGTCAGCGCCTCGTCCACGCCCCGTCCAGGCCGCTGAGGCTGCTGGCTCCCGACAGGATCCAGCCGAGATGCTCGGCCACGGGCGTGACGGCCGTGAGGCCGCCGCAGGCGCTCGGCGTCCGCGTGCGCAGCGCGCCGCTCGACCAGCTGATGATGCCGTAGAGCCGGTTGCCTCCCTGGCCTGCCGCCAGGATCGGTCCGCCCGAATCGCCGCGGCAGGCGCCTGCGCCCGTGGTCTCGGCCAGCCGCTGCGGATCGACCACGATCAGCACGCGATTGGCCACCTGCACCGGTCCGAGGGAGACCAGGTTGGTTTGGCGCAAGGTGCGCGCCGTTCCCTTGAGCCGCTCGGACGACACGCCGAAGCCCGCGATAGTCACCGCCTCGCCCGCATCGATGCGGCCCGAAAGCCGCGGATCGAGGGGCAGGAAATCCGCGCCCAGCGGCCGTTCGAGCTTGACGATCGCCAGGTCGACCCCGGGCTGCGTGCGCGGCGTGGTGCCGGGCACGAAGGCGGGATGAACCGCCGCCGCCACGATCCTGAGGCGCTGGGGCCGGAAGGCCCGGTTGACCGCCACCACCCGGTAGGCGGCCTGGTCCGTGAGGCAATGGGCGGCCGTGAGCACGAGGTCCGGGGCGATCAGCGCCCCGGAGCAGAGCTCGCCGATGGAGTTCTCGATGGAGACCACCGAGCGCCGGAGGCCGTCGGGGTCGCGGTTGACCGAGCCGAGCAGGATCGCATGGGCCGGGCCTGCGAGCAGGGCGAAGGCCGCAAGGGCAAAGGCTGGGGCAAGAACTGGCAGGAAGCGCATCGGATCCGTTGCGGTGAGGGAGGGCGGGACAGAAGGGCAAGAGCCTTGAGCCCAGGATAGTTCCGCGCGGATTAACGTTTCGGCCCTAGTTTTCGCCCCACCGCACGAGGCGGTTCCACCCCTGTGCGGTCCGGTCGATCCAGTCCCGCTGCGGGCCCACCAGAACGCCCTGGGTCACTCCTCCGCAGCTCCGGCCCTTGGCCGGAGCCGACCAGGTGGTGATGGCCGCGACGCCCTCGCCCAGCATCATGGGTCCGCCCGAATCGCCCTGGCACGCGCCCGTGCTCCCGGCCCCTTGCGACCACAGCAGGATCCGGCTCGGGCCATAGGGCTCGACAACCTTAAGGGATGCGGTGCGGAACGTGCCGGTGGACTTAGGGTCTCCCTCGCGGGAGAGGCCGTAGCCGCCCACGACCACGATCCCGTCCCGGGCGGGCTTCGCGGGCGTCAGCGCCGCCGCCTCGAACCGCGCCGGCAGGGGCTCGGGGATGCGCAGGAGGGCCAGGTCGATGGAGCGCCGCCGCATCTCGACGGCCCTGGGCTCGTAGCCCGGATGCACCGCCTTCGCGAGGGGCGCGATCAGCACCGGCTCGCCCGCCTCGTTGCGGAAATGCACCCGGTGCTCCGCGGCTCCGGTCACGCAATGGGCCGCGGTGAGCACCACGTCCTCGGCGAGCACGACGGCGCTGCACACGCCGCCGTTCGAACTCAGGACCATCACGCTCCGGCGGGCGAGGGGGCCCCCATCCTCGGCGCCGCCGACGATGGCCCCGGCGCCGGTCGCGGCAAGCGGCAAGGCGAGGAGGGAAGCGATGAGCCGTTTCATAACCCGAAGGATTCCTGTTGCATGATCCCCATATTCGTCGACGGCCCCGCCGTCGAGCCCGTTCCGCTTGCCGAGATGAAAGCCTACCTGCGCGTCGACGATGACGACAGCGCGCAGGATCAGGTGATCGCCGGGCTCGTCAAGGCGGCGCGGCTCACGGTGGAAGGGGCCTCCCGCCGCGTCCTCGTCGAGCAGCGCTGGCGCGTGGCGTTGGACCGCTGGCCGCAGGATCGGACGGTGCTGCTGCCGCTCTCGCCGCTGATCTCCGTCGAGTCGATCAAGGTGTTCGACGCGAAGGGCGCGGCCGCCAGCATCGCAGCCGGGGCCATCGACAGCGACCGGTTCAGCGATCCGCCGCGCATCGCCGTTTCCGATGCTCCCGAGCCGGGCAGGGCCCGCAACGGCATCCTCATCGAGGTGTTGGCCGGATACGGCGGCACGGCGGAGGCGGTGCCGGCGGGCCTGCGGCTCGCCATCAAGATTCTGGTGGCCCATTGGTTCGAGAACCGGGGCGACGTGGCGGGCGAGCAGATCCTGCCGCCAGAAGCCTTCGCCCTCGTGGCTCCGTTCCGCCGGGCGCGGCTCTGACGGTCGCAACGGCCACTCACCGCCGCTCATGGTCGTCGGGGCGCGCCCATTTCGCCGTCATCCCGGGGCCGCGCAGCGGAGCCCGGGATCCATAACCGCTGACGGTCGAGGATGAAGCGCAGACCGTTCCGCCCTTCCTCCCGCCATCGCGGCGATGGCTTCCCGCCTGCGCGGGGATGACAGGCGAGGATGTCACTACGGGAGAGTGCATTCCCTTCCTGGCAGGCTCACGCCCGCGACCGTTGCACTCCGGCCGGTCCGGTCCGAAGGACCGGCAGAATGACACGGCGGGTCTGACAGGTAGGTTGGGACTAGGTGTCATCCCCGGCGAGCCGAAGGCGAGGGAAGGGGATCGTCTTCAGGATGTGGCGCATGTTCCCTCCCCCTTGCGGGGAGGGGTAGGGGTGGGGGTCGTAAAGTCAAAGCTCGCTGCTTCAACGAAGAGCGCGAAGGCCGCTACAGCGCCTCACTCTCTGACCATCTCACCCGGTCGCACCACCCCCACCCCTCACCCCTCCCCGCAAGGGGGAGGGGACATGAATGCCGCAGCGCTCTTCCCTCCACCGTCGAGGTTATGGATCCCCGCCTGCGCGGGGATGACAGCGAGGGCGCCGACGCCTGCGAACGCGTGAACTGTCAGCAAACCATTCACTCCTTTCAACGCATCGTCATGACAACAAAATCCCTGCCCATCGGCGCGCGATCGCGCCGCTTCGTTCTCGAACTGCCCCTGGAGAACCCGGACGGGTTCGGAGGCGTCATCCGCTCCTATGCGCCGGGACCGCAGGTCTGGGGCATGATGGAGATGCTCTCCGGCGCGGAGCGCATCCGCGCCGACCGGCCCGAGCAGAGCCTGACCCACCGGATCACCCTGCGCTACCGCGAGGGCGTGACGGGGGCCAACCGCCTGACGGCTGGCCCCCGCCGGTTCGCCATCCGGGCCGCCTCCGACCCGGACGGATC